>NZ_JAKJEW010000001.1:0-249839 GCF_022705245.1 Candidatus Skiveiella danica
TCCCGATTCAATATCGACTGGGTGTGGGACGGAAAGCCCGCCATCATCCAGAGCAGAGCAGTCGATGAAACCGGCTATGTACAGCCGACCTACAAGCAATTGCGTGCTGTTCGGGGCACGCGGTCGATTTATCACAACAACGCAATCCAGTCGTGGCTGGTCCAGGAAAACGGAGAGGTCAAGAATGTTCAGCTGTCGTAAGGCATTTTTGACGCTGGGCCTGATAGCCGTAACCGGTTATGTCAGCGCACAGGCAACCGGCATGTATCCCGGAATCGGGCGCAACGCGACACCCAAAGAGGTTGCCGCATGGGACATCGATGTCCGCCCTGATTTCAAGGGACTGCCCAAAGGCAGTGGAACTGTTGCCAAGGGGCAGGACGTCTGGGAAGCCAAGTGCGCCCAGTGCCACGGCATATTCGGTGAATCCAATGAGGTGTTCAATCCCCTGGTCGGTGGCACGACGGCCGAGGACGTCAAGAGTGGGCGCGTTGCCAAACTGAAAGACCCCGATGGCGGACGAACGACCTTCATGAAGGTGGCTTCCCTGTCAACCGTATGGGACTACATCAACCGCGCCATGCCCTGGACGGCGCCCAAATCGTTGTCCACCGACGAGGTCTATTCGGTGACCGCGTTTCTGCTCAACCTGGCGGGTGTTGTTCCGGACAATTTCACTCTGTCTGACAAAAATATCGGTGAAGTCCAGGCCCGCATGCCCAACCGCAACGGCATGCAGACCCGGCACGCCATGTGGCCCGGTAACGAGTTTGGGGGAACCAAGAGGCCAGACACCGCAAATGTGGCGTGCATGAAGAATTGCGCTACCGAGCCAACGGTCGCGTCTTTCCTGCCGGACTTTGCGCGTGACGCTCACGGCAACCTGCAGGAACAGAACCGCATTGTCGGACCTCAACGCGGAGCCGATACCAGCAAGCCAGAAGGCAAGTCGGCGGCCACGGGCACAACGACTCCCGTTGCTGTGGCACAGGCAACCACCGCTGCCAAGCCCGCGGCCGCTTCGGATGCTGCGGCACCCGATGGAAAGTCGGCGCTTGCCTTGGCGACCAAGAGCGGTTGCACGGTATGTCACGGCGTCAGTAACAAGATTGTTGGCCCAGCCTTTTCCGATGTTGCCAAGAAGTATGCCGGCAAGCCGGACTATCTGGCTGGAAAGATCAAGTCGGGCGGCTCGGGGCTGTGGGGTCCCATCCCCATGCCGCCGCAGACCTTGAGTGACGCCGACGCGAAAACAATCGCAGCTTGGCTGGCCACCGGCTCGGTCAAATGAGTTGGGGATTACGCGAGTACCCTTACCCGTATTTTTTATTAGCATCCATCTAACCAAGGAGATTTCATATGCAAACTCGCCGCGAGACACTCAAACAAAGCGCATTGGTAGCCGGTCTTCTGGCCTCTACCGGGCTTTTCCCCCAATACGCCCATGCGGCGTTCAACAAGACGGCATTTGAAGCCAAGAACGTGGCTGACGCGTTGAAGGCTCTGGGTGCTGGTGCGCCGGTTGAAAGCAAGGACGTCACCATTACTGGCCCGGATATCGCTGAGAACGGCGCTGTCGTTCCCTTGGGCGTCAGCACGTCGCTCGCAGGCGTCAAACAGATGCTGATTTTGGTGGAAAAGAACCCGACGTCGCTCGTGGCCGTATTCAACGTGACCGACAGCGTGGATGCGAACTTTGCGACGCGCTCCAAGATGGGCCAGTCCTCGGACGTGTATGCAGTCGCCGTCATGGCGGATGGCAAGACACTGTTCGCCAAGAAGGAAGTCAAGGTCACGCTCGGCGGCTGTGGCGGCTGATGCACGGGCAATTCCGTCGAACCTATTGAATCACTGAACAGGAGAAAGAAAATGGCAGATCCGATGCGCATTCGCGCCCAAGCAGCAGGTGACAAAGCGACCGTCCGTGTCCTGATGAGCCACGAGATGGAGTCCGGACAGCGCAAAGATGCGGCCGGCAAGGTCGTTCCCGCGTGGCATATCCAGGAAGTGGAAGCCAAACTCAATGGCAAATCCGTGATGACCGCCGAATGGGGCGCAGCGGTTTCCAAGAACCCATTCCTGCAATTCAACGTCAAGGGCGCCAAAGCCGGCGACAAGATTGCAGTGACCTGGAAAGACAACAAGGGCGACACCCGGACCGACGAAGCCACGGTGTCCTGACACCTGCGGTCGCATTGAAAAAAGGGTGAAGAACTTCACCCTTTTTTTGATCCCGAATCGACTCCAAAACAACGAGAGGCAAACATGATGTTGCATCGATCCATCTCCCTGCTCACTGTGGGCTGCCTGCTGGCGAGCGCTGCCTTGGCGCAGAAAACGGCCGTCCAGAGCATTGAGGAATACCGCGCCATGCTCCAGGATGGCAACCCGGCCGACCTCTTTGAGGCCAAAGGCGAAGACCTCTGGAAACAAAAGCGCGGACCGAAGAACGCCTCACTGGAAAAATGCGACCTTGGCAAAGGCCCAGGCGTTGTAAAGGGCGCGTTTGTCGAACTTCCTCGCTACTTTTCAGACACCAACAAGGTGCAAGACCTCGAGTCTCGCCTGTTGACCTGCATGGAAACCTTGCAGGGCTTCAACGCCGTCGAGATCGCTAAGACGCCCTTCGGCAGGGGCGAGCAGAACAACATGACCGCATTGGTCACCTGGATCTCCGCCGAGTCGAAGGGCATGAAGTTCAATCTGTCGCAGGTTCACCCGCAAGAGAAGACGTTCTATGAAGTGGGCAAGCGCCTGTTCTTCCAGCGGGCAGGTCCGCATGACTTCTCCTGCTCATCCTGCCACGGCCAGGACAACACCCGCATCCGCCTGCAGGACTTGCCCAACCTGACCAAAAACGCGGGAGACGGTATCGGCTTTGCAGCCTGGCCCGCATACCGCGTCTCGAACGGGCAGATGTGGGGCATGCAACAGCGTCTGAACGATTGCTATCGCCAGCAACGCTTCCCCTACCCGGGCTTTGCCAGCGATGCCACAGTCGCTCTGGGCGTCTATCTTGGCGTCAACAGTCAGGGTAGCGCCTCTGTTGCTCCAGCCATCAAGCGTTGATCGATCAGGAAAAAGCTCATGAAGACGCAACACAAAATCACGTTGTCCGTTCTGGTTGCTGCGGCGATCATTGCCGGCTGCGCTACCGCGCCCAGTTCTGCCGACCTCGACAAGACGACCGCAGCCGTCGTCAAGTCATCGTTCCGGGATGAAGGCATCGTCAAGGCTTCCGTGCTGGATACGGATGAAACCAACAAGGCCTGCAGTGCCGCCGATGTGGCGGGTAAGCCCTTGGATGAAGCGACAGCCAAGGCCATCGAAGCGTCCAACATGAAGACCATCAAGTGGCCGGCCAATGGCAAGTTCCTGGGCAATTGGCAAGAAGGCGAGAAGTTGGCTCAGAGCGGCCGCGGCCTGACCTGGACCGACGATGCCAAGACACCGAACGGTGGGAATTGTTACAACTGCCACCAGATCGACAAGAAGGAAATCTCTTTCGGCACGATCGGCCCCAGTTTGTACAACTTTGGAAAACTGCGCGGCGTCTCAGACCCAAACAGCCCAGCTTCAAAAGCCATTGTCGAGTACACCTGGGGCAAGATCTGGAACGCCAAGGCCTATAACGCCTGTTCCAACATGCCGCGGGCAGGGCACATGGGCATCATGACCGAAGCCCAGGTGGCTGACCTGGTTGCCCTGCTGCTGGATCCGAAGTCGCCGGTCAATCAGTAAAGACGAGCGAGACGCCTGAAGCCCGGCTTTGCCGGGTTTTCTTCGAATTCTTAGTTCAGTGAATGCAAAGATATGAATTTAACCAAGCGTGAGTTTTTCCAGTTGATTGGCGCGGGCACCATGGCGGGCATGGGCATGGGCCGCTATGCGGACGCGGATGCCGCCACGGCCGCCAATGGCCTGTACGACATCCCCAAGTTCGGTAACGTGTCTTTCCTGCACATGACCGACTGCCACGCGCAACTCAAGCCGATCTATTTCCGTGAACCCAGCATCAACCTCGGTATCGGTTCGATGAAAGGCCAGTTGCCCCATCTGGTCGGGGAACACCTGCTGAAGGTGGCCAAAGTACGGCCGGGCACGGCCGAGGCGCACGCGTTGACCTACCTGGATTTTGACCAGGCAGCCAAACGCTACGGCAAGGTTGGAGGCTTTGCCCATCTGGCAACGCTGGTCAAACGCATGAAGGCCAGTCGTCCGGGCGCCTTGCTGCTGGATGGCGGCGATACCTGGCAGGGCTCCGGAACGGCACTTTGGACCAATGGCCAGGATATGGTCGATGCCTGCAAGCTGCTCGGTGTGGACGTCATGACGGGGCACTGGGAGTTCACGCTGGGCATGGAACGTGTCAAGGAGATCATCGAGAAGGACTTCAAGGGCAAGGTCGATTTTGTCGCCCAGAACGTGAAGACCCAGGACTTCGGTGACCCCGTGTTCAAACCCTATGTGATCCGGGAAATCAATGGCGTCCCCTGCGCCATCATCGGCCAGGCCTTCCCCTACACGCCGATCGCCAACCCGCGCTACATGGTGGCCGACTGGGCCTTCGGCATTCAGGACGAGAACATGCAGAAGATGGTGGATGAGGCCCGGGGCAAGGGCGCCCAGGTGGTTGTCGTCCTGAGCCACAACGGCATGGATGTGGACCTCAAGATGGCCAGCCGCGTCAGTGGCATCGATGCCATCATGGGTGGCCATACCCACGACGGCATGCCGGTGGCATCCGTTGTGAGCAACAAGGGCGGCAAGACCATCGTCACCAACGCCGGATCCAATAGCAAGTTCCTCTCGGTGCTCGACTTCGAGGTCAAGGACAAAAAGGTGAGCGACTTCCGTTACAAGCTGCTCCCGGTCTTCGCCAACATGCTCCCGGCCGATACGGAGATGGACGCGCTCATCAGGAAGATCCGCGCACCGTACGAAGCCAAGTTGGCCGAGAAGCTTGCCGTGACCGAAGGTACCTTGTATCGGCGCGGCAACTTCAACGGCACGGGCGATCAGCTGCTGGTGGATGCTCTGATGGAGGTTCAGGGTGCGGAAATCGCGTTTTCACCGGGCTTTCGCTGGGGAACCAGCCTGTTGCCCGGGCAGGCCATCACGCGCGAATGGTTGATGGACATGACCGCGACAACCTATTCCTACGCCACCGTCACCGAGATGACTGGCGAGACCATCAAGACGGTGCTGGAAGACGTCTGTGACAACCTTTTCAATCCCGATCCCTACTACCAGCAAGGTGGTGACATGGTGCGCGTGGGCGGACTGCAGTACAGCTGTGATCCCGTGGGCAAGATGGGAAGCCGGATTGGAGACATGCGTCTGAACGGGAAGCCGATCGAAGCGGACAAGAAGTACAAGGTCGCTGGCTGGGCGCCGGTGGCCGAGGAAGCCCGAACCGCGGGCAATCCCCAGGTCTGGGATGTTGTGGAAACATGGCTGAAGGCGCGCGGCGGCAAGGTGTCTGCGCGCAAGCTCAATACACCCAAGCTCACGGGCGGTCTGCCCAACCCGGGCTACGCAGGCTGAGGCAGGATGGAGCGGCGCCGCCCTGACGCCGGGCCCGGCGCAACACCGATTCAGGTGCCTTCGGGCACCATCTTGATGGCACCGCACGGACACTCGGACACACAGATTCCACAGCCCTTGCAGTAGTCCAGGTTGAAGTCGAACCCCTTGCCGGGTCCGTGCTTGATGACCGCATTGTCCGGACAGACCCCATAGCAGTTGTCACACTCGAAACAGTTGCCGCATGACAGGCAGCGGCGCGCCTCGAACAGGGCGTTGGATTCGTCCAGCCCGCCTTGCACCTCCTCGAAGGTCGACTTGCGCCGCAGGATGTCCAGCATGGGGCGCACCGTCTTCGGCGCGTCGCTGTAGTACCACGGGTTGAGTGTGTCGAAGCTGGCCAGTTCGCTCTTGGCGGGCGCCTGGTAGCTTGCGCCTTGCAGCCAGGCGTCGATGTTGCGCGCTGCTTTCTTGCCGTGGCCGATCGCGACCGTCACGTTGCGTTCGGCGGGAACCATGTCGCCGCCGGCAAAGATGCCGGCGTGGCCCGTCATCATTTGCGCGTCGACCTGCACAACGCCGTCGTCCACCGCCAGGCCCGGCACCCCTTCGATGAGGGACAGATCAACATCCTGGCCCAGCGCCAGCACCACGGAGTCAGCCTCCAGGGTCTCGAACTCGCCGGTCGGTTGCGGAAAGCCTTTGTCGTCCAGTGCCATCTTCTCCACCGTGATGGACGACTCGCCGGCCTGCTTGATGGTGGACAGCCACTTGATCATCACGCCTTCCTGCAATGCCTCTTCCACCTCGAAGTCGTGCGCCGGCATCTTTTCACGGTTGCGGCGGTAGACGATGATGGCCTCGCTCGCGCCCAGGCGCTTAGCCGTGCGTGCAACGTCGATCGCGGTGTTGCCGCCGCCATAGACGACGACGCGGCGGCCCAGCATGGGTTTGTCCTCGCCCTCCATGGAGCGCAGCACGGCGACCGCATCAAGCACCTTGGCCGAATCGCCTGCGGGAATGAAGGCGCGCTTCGCAATATGGGCACCGACGGCCAGGAACACGGCGTCGAAGCCGCCGGCTTGGCGGGATTCCAGCACGTTCGAGACCTTGGTGTTGTAGGCGATGGTGACGCCCATGTCCACAATGCGCTGGACCTCGGCGTCGAGCACCTGGCGGGGCAAACGGTATTTCGGAATGCCGAAACGCATCATGCCGCCGGGCATGGGACCGGCCTCGTGCACCGTCACGGCATGGCCCAGGCGCGCCAGGTGGTAGGCCGCCGAGAGGCCGGACGGACCCGCGCCGACAACCAGCACTTTCTTTCCGGATTGCGTCTTTGCAGCCGGGAACCGCCAGCCCCGGGCGATGGCCTGATCACCCAGAAACCCCTCGACGGAGTTGATTCCCACCGCCTCATCGATCTTCGCCCGGTTGCAGGCCCCTTCGCAGGTGTGATAACAGACCCGACCCATGGTGGCGGGGAACGGGTTGTCTTCGACCAGCTTGCGCCAGGCCTGCTCGTAGTCCCCCGACTCCGCATGAAACAGCCAAGCCTGGATGTTTTCCCCGGCGGGGCACTGGTGGTTGCAAGGCGGTTTGCGGCTGACGTACACGGGCCGCGAATTGCGCCACGAGCCGGTGTGGTTGACCAGGGAACTGCCCACGTCAAGGGTGATGGCAAAGGGCTTTTGCATGCGGATGAACCTCAATGATTGGGTGCGGGTCGAGCCAGGTACGTGGAATCGGGTGTGGCGCAGCGGCTAGGGTCGAGTGGGCGATCAGGCTTCCTCGTCCAGTAGCCCGTAACGCTGGATGTTGCGATCGGCCATGGCCTGCAAGCGCGCCAGGGTGGCCGTGTCCGGCGTGCTGCCGAACAGGTGGGCAAAGCGCTTCTGGGGCCGCAGGTAGTCTTCGACCGGCACGCGCCGGCGGATCTTCGAGACCCCCGTGACTTCGCCGTGCTCGGCCTCGAACACCGGGAACACACCGCTTTCATGCGCCAGCCGGGCGAGGCGGATGGTGTCGTGCGACGCCGCCCCCCATCCCAGCGGGCAGGGGACAAAGATATGGATGTAGCGCGCGCCACGCATGGACATCGCCTTCGTCACCTTGTATTCCAGGTCGCGCAGGTCCGCTACGGTGGCGGTGGCGACATACGGAATCTCGTGCGCCATGGCAATGCGCGCCAGGTTCTTGCCCTGGCCGAAGACATTGCCAGGGTTCGGGCCGACGGGCATGGTGGTGGCGGTGCGTGCGGCCGGCGGGGTCGCTGAAGACCGCTGCACCCCGGTGTTCATATAGGCCTCGTTGTCGTAACAGATGTAGAGCACGTCGTCGTTGCGCTCGAACATGCCCGACAGGCAGCCGAAGCCGATGTCGGTCGTGCCGCCATCGCCGCCCTGGGCCACCACGCGCACCTGGTCACGGCCTTTGACCCGCATGGCTGCCGCGATGCCGGTGGCCACCGCTGCCGTGTTGCCAAACAGCGAGTGGATCCACGGCATCTGCCACGAGGTCTCGGGGTAGGGCGTGGAGAAAACTTCCAGGCAGCCGGTGGCGTTGGCGGCGATCAACTGGCCATTCGTGGCCTGCATCGCCGCGTCGATGGCGTAGCGGGCGCCGAGCGCTTCGCCGCAGCCCTGGCAGGCGCGATGGCCGGAATTCAGCGAATTGTTGCGCTGGGTGTTGGCCTGCACGCTGCGCTGGTCGGGCGCCAGCAGGCGGTTGCCCACGGTGAAGGTGCCGGTCTGGTAAAACTTGACGACGGTGTGTTCCATGATGTCGGTCCGGATGGTCTGCCAGTGGGCCTCAGGCGCCAGCCGCTGAGGGGCCCAGGTCGCGCAGGATGTTTTCGGCGATCGGGCCGGAACGGCGCTGCTTCTTTTCGCGTTCCAGCACCCGGTTGACGATGTCCCAGTCGAGGTCCAGGAAGGTCAGCAGTTCCAGCTTGTCGGCGATGGCGTCGTTCAGCAGCTTCGTCAGCGAGGCCTTGGTGATGGCCCGCCCACCCAGCCCGGCGACGACGGTCAGCACCGGTTGCGGCCGGTTGCGCACCGCGCTGCGCACGTCGCGCGAGACGATGCCGCCGATGCCGACCGCAAAGCATTTCTCGATGACGACGATGCGTTTCGCATGGGCGGTCGCGTCCCGGATGTCCGAAATCGGGAACGGGCGGAACGAGGTGATGCCCAGCACGCCGATTTTCACGCCGGCGTCCCGCAGATCGTCCACCGTGTCCTTGATGGTGCCCAGCACGGAGCCCAGGGCGATGACGATGGTTTCGGCGTCGTCCAGGCGATACGGTTTGATCAGACCGCCCGAGTCGCGTCCAAAAATCTGGCGGAATTCCTCTGCCACCTGCGGAATCAGGTCCAGCGCCTGCATCTGCTTGGCGTGGGCCAGGTAGCGCACCTCAGCAAAGGCCTCGGGGCCCACCATGGCGCCGATCGTTACGGGTTCGTCCGGGTCCAGCACCTGGCGCGGCTCGTAAGGCGGCAGGAAGCGGTCCACCTGCGCCTGATCCGGCATGTCCACACGTTCGTAGGCATGGGTCAGGATAAAGCCATCCATGCACACCATGACCGGCAAGGACAGTTCCTCGGCGATCCGGAACGCCTGGATATGCAGGTCGAGCGCTTCCTGGTTCGTCTCGGCGAACAGTTGCAGCCAGCCGGCGTCGCGCATCGACATGCTGTCGGTATGGTCGTTCCAGATGTTGATCGGGGCGCCGATGGCACGGTTGGCCACGGTCATCACGATGGGCAGGCCCAGCCCGGAGGCGTTGTAGACCGCCTCGGCCATGAACAGCAGGCCCTGGCTGGCGGTGGCCGTGTAAGCCCGGGCGCCGGCCGCCGAGGCGCCGATGGCCACGCTCATGGCGGCAAATTCGGACTCGACGTTGATGAACTCGCAGCGCGAGAGCGCGCCGGATTTCACCATTTCGCCCAGCCCTTCGACAATGTGCGTCTGGGGCGAGATCGGGTAGGCGCAGATCACCTCGGGGCGGCTCAACGCGACCGCCGCAGCCACGGCATGGGAGCCTTCGCATTGTTCAAGCATGGTGGGCCTCTGCCTTCTTTTCCTGTTCCATGACGATCTCGTAGGCCTCGCGGGCCGCGTCCATGTTGCCTTGCGCCACCGCACCTTTGAACTTCTCCCGGATCGCCGCCTGCACCGCATCCAGCGAGATCAAGCCGCCAAGGGCGGCAAAGGCCCCCAGCAGCGGAACGTTCGGCACCGGTCGTCCGACGTGTTTCATGGCCAGTTCGCTGGCGGGCACGGTCAGCAGGCGCTCGGGCCGGAAGTCCCGCGCGAATTCGCCAAGACCCAGCGCCTCGAAGGTCCGGGTGGTGTTGATCAGGATGTAGCCATCCTTCTTCAGGCCGCTGAACACATCCACCTGGTGCAGCAGCGTGGCGTCCTGGATGATCAGGGCGTCCGGCTGCATGATGGGCTCGCGCAGGCGAATCTCCTTGTCGTCCAGTCGGCAGAACGCGACCACCGGCGCACCGGTGCGTTCCGATCCGAAGCTGGGGAAAGCCTGGGCGTGACGCCCGCCCAGGAAGGCGGCGATGGAGAGCATCTCCGCGCCGGTCACGACGCCCTGGCCTCCGCGTCCATGAATGCGTACCTGAAACATCCGTTGCCTTTCGTGAACTGTCCGCGCTTCGAACCCGGCGGTGCCCTGCCTTGCGCGCAAGCTGCGATGGTGCCTGCGCGTCAATGCGGCGGTCTTGATGTGCATCAACAAACTCAGGCGAGGCCGCCGCCGTGGTTCAAGAGATGGGGTCGATTCGGCTGCAAACCTTCGCAACAGGGCTGAAGGTGTCTGGCAAGGATCCGGGACGTCGCCGGAGCGGCCATGCGCGCGAAAAAACGATCAAATCAGCTCAGTCCCAGCGTCGGATGGTCACAAGACGCTATAGAAACATGAGTAGATCAAGTGGCCAGGAAACGGCCTTCGCGCTATTGCGAGGGCGAGTTGCCGCCCGCCACGCGGCGGGCACCATTGAAGCGGGTTTGCCAGTACGCTTCCCGCATGTCCTCGACCCGGACTTGCGCGCCGGAGCGGGGGGCATGAATGAACTTGCCATCGCCGACATAAATGCCGACATGGCTGAACGCGCGCCGCATGGTGTTGAAGAACACCAGATCACCCGGCTTGAGGTCGGTCCGGTCGATGGTCTGGGTGGCCGCGGCCTGTTCGTTGGCACGCCGGGGCAGAACCAGACCAATGGATTGTTCGTACATGGCGCGGACGAATCCGCTGCAGTCGAAGCCGGTTTCCGCTGATGTGCCACCCCGCTTGTAGGGAACGCCCAGGAAGCCCATGGCGTTCACGACCAGCTCTGACGCTTTTTCGCCGGCGGTATGGCGAACGTGTTCGAGTTGACCGCCGAGCCGCTCGATCAGACCTTTGTCGGTGAGCAGGCGTTCGACCGCATCTTCTGCGACCGTGGTCGGAGCCGCATGCACGGCAGCGCAAACAAGCAGGCAGGGAAGCAGGGTCCAGCGGAACATGGCCGCGAATTTACGGCGATCAAATTGAGAAGTCAAATGAAGAAAACGGTGTAACTTATTGATTTATATATGGCTAGCGTTTTCACCTAGTGCCCTATGGTACACCGGTTTGGTTCTTGCCCCGAGAATCCCGGCTGACCCTCCATTGTCCCCGACCCATTCAACAAGGAAGAAAAGACATGTTCAAGGCCCTCCTGCTCGAAAAAGGCGACACCTTCAGCGCCAGCATCCAGTCACTCGACGAGGCGGCCCTGCCACCAGCCGATGTGCTGGTGCGCGTCGACTGGTCCACGCTCAACTACAAGGACGGGCTGGCGATCACGAACAAGGGCCCGGTGGTGCGCCAATGGCCCATGGTCGCCGGCATCGACGGGGCAGGGGAGGTCCTCGAATCCACGCACCCGGCATGGAAGCCCGGCGATGCCTTCATCCACAACGGCTGGGGCGTGGGCGAGACGCACTGGGGCTGCCTGGCAGAAAAGGCCCGGCTCAAGGGCGACTGGCTGGTCAAGCTGCCCGCGGCCTTTACGGCCCGGCAGGCAATGTCCATCGGCACGGCCGGCTACACCGCCATGCTCTGTGTGCTGGCGCTCGAAGATCACGGCGTGAAGGCCGGCGCTGGCGAAATTCTGGTGACCGGCGCCACCGGCGGGGTCGGCAGTGTCGCCGTGGCGCTGCTGGGCCGCCTGGGCTACACCGTGGTCGCGGCCACCGGCAAGACCGCCGAGGCCGACTGGCTGAAAGCCCTGGGCGCCTCGTCGATCATCGACCGGGCCGAGCTGGCCGCCCCCGGCAAGCCCTTCCAGAAGGAACGCTGGGCCGGCGTAGTCGATGCCGTGGGCTCGCACACCCTGGCCAATGCCCTGGCGCAGACCCGCTACGGCGGCGTGGTGGCCGCCTGCGGTCTGGCACAAGGCGCGGACCTGGCCACCACGGTGATGCCCTTCATCCTGCGCGGCGTGACGCTGGCCGGCGTCGATTCGGTGATGGCGCCGCTCGCCAGGCGCCAGCGTGCCTGGGACCGCCTGGCCCGAGACCTCGACCCGGCCAAGCTGGAAACCCTGATCGAGGAGATCCCCCTGAGCGGCGCGATCGACAAGGCCCACGCCCTGATGGGCGGGCAGGTGCGCGGCCGGGTGGTGGTGCGCATCGGCGGCTGAACCGCGCCGGCCCCGGCCTTCGCACCGCCTGGGTGCGTTGCTGACATCCTGAACCAGGCCGGGGAGGGCGCCCGCCCCTGTGGCACACTCCCGCGCTTCGCCGGAATCCGGCGCCTTCTTCTTTCTCTCTCTCCTTCATGCAGACGATCATTTCGCAGATCGCGGCCGAAATCCGCGTCACCCAACAGCAGGTCCAGGCGGCCGTCGACCTGCTGGACGGCGGTGCCACCGTGCCCTTCATCGCCCGCTACCGCAAGGAAGCCACCGGCGGGCTCGACGACATCCAGCTGCGCGAGCTCGAATACCGCCTGGGCTACCTGCGCGAGCTGCAGGACCGCCGTGCCGCCATCCTGAAAGCCATCGACGAGCAGGGCAAGCTCACCCCCGAGCTGCGCGCCGCCATCGAGGCCGCGCCGACCAAGCAGGAGCTGGAAGACCTCTACCTGCCCTACAAGACCAAGCGCCGCACCAAAGGCCAGATCGCCCGCGAAGCCGGCATCGAGCCCCTGGCCGAGCGCCTGTTTGCCAACCCGTCGCTGAACCCGTCCGCCGAAGCCGAGGCCTTCGTGCGCCCGGCCGGCAGTGTGGAGGGGGGCGACTTTTCGACCGTGCCGGCCGTGCTCGACGGCGTGCGCGACATCCTGAGCGAGCGCTGGGCGGAAGACGCCGTGCTGGTGCAGAGCCTGCGCGAATGGCTCTGGGCCAACGGCCTGCTCAAGTCCACCCTGATGGCCGGCAAGGACGAAAACCACCCCGACGTGGCCAAGTTCCGCGACTACTTCGACTACAACGAGCCCATCGGCCGCGTGCCCTCGCACCGGGCGCTGGCCGTGTTTCGCGGGCGCGCGCTCGACATCCTGGACGCCAAACTGGTCCAGCCTGAGCCCCTGGCCGGCGCCGAGCCCCCGCCCGCGGACCGCAAGGTGCCCGCCGTGCCCTCGCTGGCCGAGGGCAAGATTGCACTGCACCTGGGCTGGAGCCACCAGGGCCGCCCCGCCGACGACCTGTTGCGCAAGTGCGTGGCCTGGACCTGGCGCGTCAAGCTCAGCCTGTCCACCGAGCGCGACCTGTTCACCCGCCTGCGCGAAGACGCCGAGAAGGTGGCGATCAAGGTCTTTGCCGACAACCTGCGCGACCTGCTGCTGGCCGCACCCGCCGGCCCGCGCGTGGTGCTGGGGCTGGACCCCGGCATCCGCACCGGCGTGAAGGTGGCGGTGGTGGACGGCACCGGCAAGCTGGTGGACACCGCCACGGTGTACCCGCATGAGCCGCGCAAAGACTGGGACGGCTCGCTGCACACCCTCGCCCGGCTCTGTGAAAAGCACCGCGTGAACCTGATCGCCATCGGCAACGGCACCGCCAGCCGCGAAACCGACCGCCTGGCCGCCGATTTGATGAAATTGTTGGAAAAAACGGCCCATCCCAGCGCAGAATGGTCACCAGCCGCTATTCAAAGGATAGTGGTCAGCGAGGCCGGCGCCTCGGTGTATTCCGCCAGCGAGTTCGCTTCTCAAGAAATGCCCGACGTGGACGTCAGCCTGCGCGGCGCCGCCAGCATCGCCCGCCGCCTGCAAGACCCGTTGGCCGAGCTGGTCAAGATCGACCCCAAATCCATCGGCGTCGGCCAGTACCAGCACGACGTGAACCAGAGCGAGCTGGCCCGCACCCTGGAGGCGGTGGTGGAAGACTGCGTGAACGCCGTGGGCGTGGACCTCAACACCGCCAGCGTGCCGCTGCTGTCGCGCGTGTCGGGCTTGTCCGCCGGCGTGGCGAAGTCCGTGGTGCGCTGGCGCGAGGCCCACGGCGCCTTCCGCAACCGCAAGCAGCTGCTGGACGTGGCCGGCCTGGGCGCCAAGACCTTCGAGCAAAGCGCCGGCTTTCTGCGCATCCGCGGCGGCGACAACCCGCTGGACATGACCGGCGTGCACCCCGAAACCTACCCCGTGGTGGAGCAGATCATCGCGACCACCGGCAAGCCCGTGGCCGAGCTGATGGGCCGGGCGGAAATGCTCAAAACCCTCAAGCCCGAGCTGTTTGCCAATGAAAAGTTTGGCGTCATCACGGTGAAAGACATCCTGGGCGAGCTGGAAAAGCCCGGCCGCGACCCGCGCCCCGACTTCAAGGTGGCGCGCTTCAACGAGGGCGTGGAAGACATTCGCGACCTGCAGCCCGGCATGATCCTGGAGGGCACGGTCAGCAACGTGGCGGCCTTTGGCGCCTTCGTGGACCTGGGCGTGCACCAGGACGGGCTGGTGCACGTCAGCCAGCTGAGCCACACCTTCACCACCGACGCGCGCGACGTGGTCAAGACCGGCGACATCGTGAAGGTGCGCGTGGTGGAGGTCGATGTGGAGCGCAAGCGCATCGGCCTGTCGATGAAGCTCGGCGAGGCGCCCCCACGCCGGGACGGCCCGCGTGACAACCGGTTTGAAGGGGCCGGGCGGGGCCAGCGGGCGCCCCATCGCGGCGCCCCGGCGCCGGCGGCGTCCACCGCCATGGCCTCGGCCTTTGCCAAGCTGCGCCAGCCCGGGCGTTGATCGATCCTGTTTTGATAGCGTCCAGTGACCATTCCACGCCGGGATCGTGCCAAAAACACCCATAAAACGTGATTCCGGCGCTACCATGAGCCCATGAAAGCCCTGCGCATCCATGCCGGCCCCGCCGCCCGGCGCCATATCGAGCAACACGGCCTGCGTCCGCAGGACATCGGCGTCATCCCCGGCGCAGCTGGCGGCCCAAAAGGCCTGATCCTCGGCCCGCTGGACCGCTTTCTGTTCGGCGACTGGCTGGCCCGCAGCAGCCAGCCGGTGCACCTGGTGGGCGGCTCCATCGGCGCCTGGCGCATGGCCACCGCCTGCCTAACCGACCCGGTGGCCGCCTTCCACCGGCTGGAGCACGATTACATCCACCAGCACTACGAGCTGCTGCCCGGCCAGAAGCGCCCCACGGCCGACTTCGTCAGCGAGCGCTTTGGCGAAAGCCTGCAAGCCTTCTACGGCGGGCGCGTCCAGGAGGTGCTGAACCACCCCCGCTATCGCCTGCACATCGTCACCTCACGCGGGCGCCATGTGCTGGCGCGCGAGCACGGCCTGCGCACCCCGCTGGGCTATGCCGGCGCCTTCTTCACCAACGCCGTGCGCCGCAAGGCCATGGGCGCTTGGCTGGAGCGGGTGGTGTTTTCATCCGGTGGCGCAGCGCTGCCGTTCGCCACGCAGGACTACCGCACCCGGCGAATCGACCTGACCGACGCCAACTTCATGCCCGCGCTGCAGGCCAGCTGCTCGATTCCGTTCGTGCTGCGCGCGGTGCACGACATCCCCGGCGCGCCGCCCGGCGCCTACTGGGATGGCGGCATCACCGACTACCACCTGCACCTGGACTACCGGGAGGCGGCCGGGCCCGTTGGCGCCGGCCTGGTGCTGTACCCGCACTTCCAGCAGGCGGTGGTGCCCGGCTGGCTGGACAAGGCGCTGAAATGGCGCCATGGCGCCACGCCTTTCCTCGACACCACCATCGTGCTGGCCCCCGACCCGGCCTGGGTGGAAAGGCTGCCGAACCGCAAACTGCCCGACCGCACCGACTTCACCCGCTACGGCAACGACCTGGCGGCGCGGGGGAAGGCCTGGACCACCGCTGTCTTGGCGAGCCGCCAGCTGGCTGACGAATGGGCCGCGTGGCTGGAGCGCCCCGACCCCAACCAGGTGTTGCCTCTGTGAGCGCCGAGCACGGTGCCGATGGCGGCCGCATCTGGGGCTGGGACCTGCTGCGGGGCCTGTGCGCGCTGTCGGTCATGGCCTACCACCTGCTGCTATGGCAGGACCTTGCCGCGTTGCACACCTTCGGCACCTACGGCGTGTATCTGTTCTTCGTGCTTTCCGGCGCCAGCCTGGCCTACACCTACGGCGAACGGATCACGTCCTGGCGCGCTACCAGAGCCTTTCTGGTCCTGCGCTGGTTTCGGTTGACGCCACTGTTCGCCGTCGTGGCGGTGATCTCGGTGGCCCTTTTCAGTGCCCACTCCGGCCGCCTGACCGACCTGCTGCCCCTGCGCATGGCGCTGAATCTGACCTATGCCTTCGGCTTCTACGACCCCGTGGTCTGGTCGCTGCCGATCGGGGGCTGGTCACTCGGAATCGAGTTTGTCTACTACCTGATGTTCCCGCTGCTGATGTTCGGCCTGAGGCGACGAGGCGGTCGGTGGCCGCTGTTCGGGGCTGCGATCGCCGTGCAAGTGTGCTGGATCGCCGCCACCATCGGTGGCCCTGACGGCTATGACGCCAATGCCATCGCCTACCACCAAGTGCCCGCTTTCGGCGCGTATTTCGTCGTGGGCTGCCTGATCGGGCTGGACGCGCGCGCGCACCGGCCCGCCGATCCATTCATCATTGCGCTGGGGGCGTGGCTCATGCTGGGCGGATGCTTGGCCGCCCTGAATCCGGCGCAGGCGGGCGATCAGTTGCTGGGGTTTTCGGGCCTGGTGCTGCCACTGGCCTGCGTGCTTGTGGTGTGGGTCAGTGGACGCGCGAGGGTGCCCGCCCGGCTCCGGCCGGTGGCCGTGTGGCTGGGCGACATTACCTACGGCAGCTACCTGCTGCATCCCGTGCTGTTCTTCGGGCTGACCTGGTTCGTCTTACCGGGCGACCCATTGACGCACGCGCAGCGCTGGTGGTTGGCGGCCGGCGTGGCCCTGGCGTCATGTCTGGCCGCCATGGCCAGCGAACGCTGGCTGGAATCTCCGGTGCGGCAGTGGGGGCGCCGGTGGACGCGCGACCGCATCGGCCCAGTCTGAGCTGCGCGGGCACACGCACGTTCAGCAGTCCGTGGTGCCAGGCCGGCTGGACAAAGCGCTGAAATGGCGCAACGGCGCCACCCCGTTTCTGGACACCACCCTCGTGCTCGCCCCCGCCCCGGCCTGTGTGGCGACGCTGCCCAACCGCAAACTGCCCGACCGCGCCGATTTCACCCGCTACGGCAACGACCTGGCGGCGCGGGTGAAGGCGTAGAGCGCGGCAACGTCCGCGGCGCAGCAGCTGGCGGATGAGTTTGGTGAGTGGGTGGAGAAGCCGGATTTAGGGCGGGTGCAGGCTTTGTGATGGCAACCGCTACGTCCGCCGGGCCTGCTGCGCGACGTATTCCTTGAGCACGCTGTCCATGCGCGCCTGCCAACCCTCACCCGTGGACTTGAAGTAGGCCAGAACCTCCTGGCTGTAGCGCACGGACACCAGCTGCTTGGGGTTTTCAGACCTGGGCCGTCCGCGCAAGGTGCGCAGCGGCACCATGGCCTTGAGCTGCTGGGGCGTCAGTGGCAGGGCATCAGGGTCGGCCTTGGCGGCCTCGGTGATGGCCCGGTCCTCCGCGGCAGTGGGCATCTTGATGCTGGGGCGTTCAGGTGTTTTCGACATCGTGCTTGACCGGGTTGCTTTCGTTTTAGGCGGGATCAAAATCGGTTTGCATGAATTTGTGTAGCTACTATAAATTAACACTTGGAGAACTTCCCGCCCGTCCTGTGAACCTGCGGAAAGCCGCGGTCGACCAACACGGCGCAGATGGCCGCCAGCTGTAACAACTCGCCGAAGCCTTTCCGACGCTAGAACATATCGCCAGTGCGGGGCTGATGCGGTAGGTGAGGGGCGGGGAGTGAGGCTGGAGGGAGGATTTCCATCAAAAAGTGGCAATACCCATGGTAAAAAGGTCGTTCGTTGCTATGAACTCAGGACTGAAAGGTCGGTGACTCATGCCGACAAGGCAAGAGACAAAGCCTGTTCCTGTAGCCCCCCGCCGCTCGGCGCCTACTGGGACGGTGGCATCACCGACGACCACCTGTACCTGGGCTGGCACGCGGCGGCCGGGCAGGGTGGCGCCGGCCTGGTGCTGTACCCGCACTTTCAGCAGGCCGTGGTGCCCGGCTGGCTGGACAAGGCCCTGAAATGGCGCCACGGCGCCACGCCGTTCCTCGACACCGCCATCGTGCTCGCCCCCGACCCGGCCTGGGTGGCGCAGCTGCCCAACCGCAAACTGCCCGACCGCACCGACTTCACCCGCTACGGCAACGATTTGGCGGCGCGGGTGAAGGCCTGGAACGCCGCTGCCGGGGCCGCGCAGCAGCTGGCGGATGAGTTTGGGGAGTGGGTGGAGAGGCCGGATGTGGGGCGGGTGCAGGCGTTGTGATGGCTGCGGGGCTTGGCTCGCCCAGCAACGCGTTGGCGCCAGGTCTGGACAGCTGCGCATCGTGCACTTCGATGAGATTGCCTGCTCTTTCGACGCGATCGGTAGTGACCTTTCGCATCAGGTGCCGGTGGCCTGCAAACTACTTGATGCTCATGGGTTGTCAGCGTCTGACTGGTGAATGTTTCCAACTGGTGCTGGGTGAGTTGGCGCGGGCTTGCCGCATGGTCAGCTTCGATTGCAGACTGCTATATAGTGTTTCAACTTCCCACGCCCACCCCCCCCATGGCGTTAGACCTTCAAGGAGCCGTACTATGCCCAGATACGCGTACATCAACTACTGGAGCGTTGCGGCAGCGCTGTGCGTGGCCCTGGTGACGAGCGCATGCAGTTCAGGCGGCGGAACCGGCACGCTGAACATCACACACGACACGCGGGCCGTTCCGCTACTCGGCAGCAGCCAGCCTTATCACACCACGTTTACCGGCTACGACAGCGAGGGCAAGGTGGTGTTCGGCCCGGTGTCGCAGCCGTTCAGCGCGGCGCATGTGGTGCCTGACGTGCCCCACACCGTCAGCACGCTGCGCGTGGTCCACCAGCATGCCAACGGCATGTACGTGGCCGAGGCACTCCTCGAGGTCTCGCAGGTTCTGGCCAGCGCGCCGCTGATTGCCGTTGCCGAGGGGCCGGCCGACGCAGTCACAGTGGAGATCGTCAACGACACAGACAACCTTGGTGGCGACGGGGCGATGTACGTGATGTTCGATACACCCAAATCCGATGCGTCAGTCTCCGGCATCGGTATCCTGCAGAATTCAGGTGCCATCACGGCCACCGGGAGCAGCACTGCGCTGGGCTCGCTCACGCAATCCGGCACCACCACCTCGCCATACACCGGCAAGACGCGTGCGGTGTACGGCTTCACCGTCAAAAATGTGGATTCGGGGCGGCTCACCTTCTCTTATGGCAACGCGATGAGCATTGTCAACGGGGCGTCGCCCACTGCCACCAGCCCTGTGCGCTACGACAAGATGGAATTGACCTTCCTCAATGGCTCCGGTGGTGGCAACCTGACGGCGATCGACTTTCACGGCATCCCGATAAAGGTCGAAGTAACACACGCCGGCCAGCTGGCCCCGGACCCGCTACAGACCAAATCGATCCATGTGTCGATGCCAACACTGATGAATATGTTGACGGATATGGGTACCAACATGGGCGGCGCATTCATCAACAGCACCGGCACCGGTACGTTCAGTTTCACACCGGGGGTGACGACGGACTTCTCTTCATTCACGCGCATTCTGTCGCCGAATACGCTGGCGGCGATGCCGGGCAGGAACGGTTCACCCGCGCCCTATCCCAGCTTCGCGGGCTACTTGCAGTCGCTGGTGGGAAAGACTTACCTGATCAATGGCGATCAGTACGGTGGCTACACCTATAGAGCCAGTTTTTCCAAGGACGGTGCCGGCGGCTACATTGTGACGGCCACCGGCACCGTCAAGACAGCGCAGGTACTACCGAAAAAGTCCACGGCGCCACCACTGCCCGGACCCGCAGCCAACGCCACCGTGACGATCAACTTTCCGACGGGGCAGATGGATTTCTTCACCTATGCCACGGTGGCCAACAGCTCGTCTTACAGCGTTGACGGCTATCCGTTCCAGGCTGGCGTGACCACGCTGCCGGGCACCACCACAACGGCCAGCTACACAATCCAGGACACGGTGAAAGCGGCCAACGCCAGCGCCTATGGCGCGCTGGTTGGCGACATCCAGGCCGCGCTGAACTTTGGCTATCTGGGCGGGCGCTTCGATTCGAGCACCACGCCCAGCGGCGGCAGCGGCACGACCACGCAGGACATCAGCCGGTATTACGCCTCGGTGATGCTGCCCTACGCCTATCCCTATGGCGGCGCGCGAGTCACGAACGACGGCTATTACAACCCGTATGCCGCGCTGATGTATTACGTGTCCGATGCCTATGGCCATCCATTCAGCGACCGCATCGCGGCCGCCAGTCCGCTTTACTCGCTGACCGCGGGCGATCGCGTCCGCATCACCATCCTGAACGACAACCGTCTTGACACGCCGCTACCCAGCGTGATCGCAAGCAGCAGCAGCACAATGACGCTGACTTGGGCTGCGGTGCCAGGCGCAAATGGCTACGTTGTCAGCACACGTCCGGCAGGCGGCGTCTGCACGCCTGTCACCAGTGCGGGAATTGTCACCTGCGCGCTCAGTGGCCTGAGCCCGGGCACGGCCTACCTGGTGTCGACCACCGCCACCGGTGCCAGCGCAGCCGGCATGGCCATCCGCTCGGGAGCGCTGGACGTGCAGGGCATGACCACCGGCAGCGGGCCCGGCGCGGGCAGCGGTCCGTACAACATCAGCTTTGGCGTGAACTTGCCCGACGCGCCCGTGATCCCCGGCATGACCGCCTATGTGAACGGCATGAAGGCGCAGGCGGCCGTGAACGCGGTGGCCGGACAGAACATCATGGGCCTTCGCGTGTTGGATGCCGCCGGCAACGTGGCGTACGCGGGCAACTACTTCGTGACGGTCACGCCGGTGGGCAACGGCACCTTCACTGTGGGACCGATCCAGCTTGACTACGGCTTGACGCCGCTGACCACCGCCGGGCCGCCGTCCACGCCGCCCTATGCGAACGGTGGCGGACTGGTGATCGGCACGCCGTTCACGCCCAAGCCGTATTACCGCTACTACCCGACTGTGTTCCCTCAACCTGGTTCGGGGGCTGGCCAATCGCAGCCTTGAACTAGGCCGTGAACGCGCTGTAGCTGGAGTAGCCGCTCTGGCCGCCGTCGCCTCGTTCACGGGTGTCCTCGGGCCAGTAGTGGCAGCACATGGGCCAGCAGGGCCTGTTGGCGCCAATGTCGTTGGCTCATTTGGTCAGGGTGGCGCGTTTGGACAGCACGCGCAGCACCGCCTAGCACAGCGCGCTACACAGCCACAGTCCAAGTGCTTTGCGTGTGAACCGATCGGCCTTGAACATGTGCGCAGTGGGCTTCATCAAATCTCTGACTCCAGCCTGAACAAACAAGTGCATTTCCACGTCTGCATGGTCGATGGGGTGACTGACATGTGAAGGCGGTTCGGCTACCGGGCGCAGGTACTTTTGAAAAGGGGGGAGGCGCCAGCCTCCTTGTTGATGTCGCCTACCAACCTTCTTCACGGCCAAGTGGTCAGAGTTTCCGGGCAAGAGATTCAACCGGGTCTTGAGGCAAGACTCATCGCCTTGCATCCAGCAAATACGGGCAAACGTTCCACCACCAAGCGCAGCGGCCGTGGCACCTGCCTCGTCACCCCAAGCAAGATTGGACAGTTGGATGGCTGAAGTCATCCGGTTTCGCGCGCCAGAGATCAGACGTTTCATTCCCTTCGGCGTAAGGCACAGGATGCAGACGGCTGAACGACCCGGAGGGCAAGGGTGCTGCCCTACCCAACCAAGGACAGCAGCAACGGGCCACATAGGTTTTCGGTTACCTGACGCCGATGCCGCGGCGTACCGTCAACGCCGAAACTAGGCAGCCCTTCATCTCGCCGGAGTTAAGCGCAGTCCTGCGCGATGTTGAGGTTCGCGCTCGTGGTCGGCTGGTTGAGACCGAGTTTCCCAATTTCAAGCGCTGGTAGGCCCAGTGGAAGTTGTGGCGAAGCAAAGAATGCCTCGCTAAAAATGAGGCTCTGACCCCCTCAAAGACTCTCCCGCAACATCCCCCGGTACTCCTCCGCGCTCGCCAGCCGCGGATTGGTCTTGTGGCAGTGGTCGGCCAGGGCACCGGTGATCACGGCGTCGAACAGGTCTTCCGTCACGCCCACGGCGGCCAGGCCGGTGGGCAGGCCCAGGCGGGCGTTTAGTGCGCGGATGGCGTCGGGGATGTCGTCGCCGCGGGCCAGGCCCATGGCCTGGGCCATGCGGTCCAGGCGGCGCTCTTTCTGCACCGACTCGGCCGTGGCGTTGAAGCGGATCACGGCGGGCAGGAACAGGGCGTTCAGCGTGCCGTGGTGCAGGCGCGGGTTCACGCCGCCCAGGCTGTGGCTCAAGGAGTGCACGCAGCCCAGGCCTTTCTGGAAGGCCATGGCGCCCTGCATGCTGGCGCTCATCATGTTCAGACGGGCTTCGTGGTCCTGGCCGTCGCGGGTGGCGCGTTCGATGTGCGCCCAGCCGCGGGCCAAGCCGTCCAGCGCGATGCCGTCGGCCGGCGGGTTGAAGGGCGCGGCCATGAAGGTTTCCATGCAGTGGGCGATGGCGTCCATGCCGGTGGCGGCGGTCAGCAGCGGGGGCAGGCCCAGCGTGAGGCCGGGGTCGCAGATGGCGGTTTTGGGCAGCAGGTGCCAGCTATGAAAACCGAGCTTGCGGTGGTCGTCCACGATGATGATGGCGCCGCGCGCCACCTCGCTGCCGGTGCCGGCGGTGGTGGGCACGGCAATCAGCGGGGCCACGCGCTCGGTGATTTTGGGCGAGCCGCCTTCGATGGTGGCGTAGGTCTTCAGGGGGCCTTCGTGCGTGGCGGCGATGGCCACGCCCTTGGCACAGTCGATGGCCGAGCCACCGCCCACGGCGATCAGGCCGTCGCAGCCCTGCGCGTGGTAGACCGCTACCGCGGCGCGCACGGCGGCCTCGGTGGGGTTGGAGGGGGTCTGGTCGTATACGGCCACGGGCAAGCCGGGCAGGGCGTCCAGCGCCTGCTGCAGGATGCCGACGGCCTTGACGCCGGGGTCGGTCACGATCAGCGGGCGGCGGATGCCGACGCGCTCGCACTCCGCGGCCAGCAGGTTCACGGCGCCAAAGTCGATCTGGATCTGGGTCAGGTAGTAGATGAATGCCATGGTTGTCTCCGGGTTGCCTTGTACGATGCCAGCTTTGCACTGTACCGACAAACCCGCCCGAGATGAGTCACCACCGCAACCCCCGCGCCCTGTTGACGCCCGTCATGCGCCAGGTTCTGGAGCGCATGGCCCGCGCCGGCCGCGCCCCGCTGCACGCGCTGACGCCCGGCCAGGCCCGCGCCGCCTACGAGGCCGGTGCCGGCGTGCTGGAGCTCGCGCCCCACAAACTGGCCCGGGTGGAAGACCTGCATTTCACCGCCCGCGACGGCCACCCGCTGCCGGCGCGCCTGTATGCGCCCGAGCACCCCGCGCTGGACCGGCCCGCCTTGCCGGTGCTGCTGTACTTGCACGGCGGCGGTTTCACCGTGGGCAGCATCGCCACGCACGATGTGCTGTGCCGCCACCTGAGCCACCTGGCGCACTGCGCCGTGGTGTCGGTGGACTACCGGCTGGCGCCGCAGCATCAATTTCCAACCGCCGCCTTTGACGCCTGGGACAGCCTCAACGCCCTACGCACCCAGGCCCCGGCCCTGGGGCTGGATGGCGCCCGGATGGCCATCGGCGGAGACAGTGCCGGCGGCACGCTGGCCGCAGTCACGGCCCTGATGGCGCGCGACGCCGGCCTGCCGCTGGCGCTGCAGATGCTGTTCTACCCGGGTTGTGCGGGCCACCAGAACATGCCCTCGCACCATGCGTTTGCCCACGGCTTCATGCTGGAGGTGGCGCACATCGACTACTTTTACGGCCACTACCTGCGATGCCCCGCCGACCGCAACGACTGGCGCTTTGCCCCGCTGGACGGCGTGGACGAATCGGGCCATGTGCGCGACCTGGAGGGCGTGGCCCCGGCCTGGATCGGCCTGGCCGAGTGCGATCCCCTTACCGACGAAGGCATCGCCTACGCTGACCGCCTGCGCGGCGCCCATGTGCCGGTGGACCTGGAAATCTACCGCGGCGTGGTGCACGGCTTCATCAACCTGGGGCGCGCCATTCCCGAGGCGTTGACGGCCCATGGCGACGCCGCGCGGGCGCTGCGGCACGCCTTTCAGACCCACTGATTCCCCCTTTTATCAGAGAGATTTCGCCATGAAACGCCAGGATTTCCGCTTCTTTCACCGCCTGCGGGTGCGCTGGGCCGAGGTGGACATGCAGAAGATCGTCTTCAACGCCCACTACCTGATGTATTTCGACACGGCCATCGCCGACTACTGGCGCGCGATCGGGCTGCCTTATGAGGCGGCGATGGAGCACCTCGAAGGCGATCTGTACGTGAAAAAGGCCATCGTCGAGTTCCATGCCTCGGCCCGGGCCGACGACCAGATCGACGTGGCGATGCGCTGCGCGCGCATCGGCACCTCGTCCATGCAGTTTGTGTGCGCGATCTTCCGCGGCGACCAGCTGCTGATCACCGGCGAGCTCATCTACGTCTTTGCCGACCCCCGCACCCAGACCTCGCGGCCGGTGCCGCCCGTGTTGCGCGGCATCCTGGAAGACTATGAGGCAGGCCGGTCGGTGGTGGAGCTGGTGCAGGGTGAATGGGCCGCTCTGGGCGCGGACGCTGCGCGGGTGCGCACCGAAGTGTTCATTCAGGAGCAGGCGATTCCGATGGAGATAGAGTGGGACGAGGCAGATGCGACCGCCTTGCATGCCGTGGTGCGCAACCGCCTGGGCCAGCCGCTGGCCACCGGGCGCCTGCTGACCGAGGCGCCGGGCGTCGGCCGCATCGGCCGCATGGCAGTGATCCGCGTCATGCGCGGCACGCAGCGGGGCGCCGATGTGTTGAAGGCCCTGCTGGCAGCGGCCTGGGCGCGCGGCGACCAGGAAGTGGTGCTCAGCGCGCAGCGCAGTGCGGCCGGGTTCTACGCCCGGCTGGGGTTCGAGGAGCGGGGCCCCGACTTCGATGAGGCGGGGATACCCCACGTCGAAATGGTTCGGCGGCGCTGAAGGGCGCCCGGCCGCGGAAAGCCAATCCCGGCGCTGCCCCTGAAACGGCGACAATACCAAGTTTGCCGCGTCCGGTGCTTGCCGGAGTACCCGGCGGCCTTTCACCACGTCATTTCTGATTCATGGCAACCAAGAAAAAACGCAACGCGGCCGCGGCCAAGCTCCAGCCGACCGACCGGCCGGCCGCTGCGGCCGCGTCGACCGCGGCAACGGCTGACGCAGCGGCCGGGAGAGACCCCGCAGCCCGCCCTCCCATACGCGCCCTCAAGCCGCCGACCCTGAGCCTGCCGGTCGAGATCGTGTGGGGCGACTGGACCGTCATCATCCTGGCGCTGATGATGTTCCTGGCCCCCGCGGTGGGCGTGCCCCACGAGGAGATGCTGCAGGACACGCTGAAGTCGATCGTGGTGTCGTTCGCGGTCTTGGGCGCGGGCCTGATGTTTTTCTGGCGTCAGCGCAACCGCCGCGACGCCCTGCGCTGGCACGCGCTCATGTGGCTGCCGCTGGCGCTGATGTTCTACGCCATCGGCAGCATGGCGTGGTCGCACGCCTACCTGGGCGGGGTCGAGGCGATTCGCTGGTTCATCCTGGGCCTGCTGCTGTGGCTGGGCCTGAACACGCTGAGCCGCGAGCGCGTTCCGCTGTTGTTCTGGGGCATTCACTGGGGCGCGGTGGTGGCATCACTGTGGACGGCGCTGCAGTTCTGGACCGATTTCAGGTACTTCCCGCAGGGGCCCAACCCGGCGTCGACCTTCGTCAACCGCAACTTCTTCGCCGAATTCGTGGTCTGCACGCTGCCGTTCTCGGCCATGCTCATTGCGCGGGTGAAGGACGCGGCCCTGATCGCCTTGCTCGCGTTCAGCACCGCGTTCAACCTGGTGGCGATCATGATGACCGGCACCCGGTCGGCGCTGCTGGCCATGCTGGCGATGGTTCTGGTGTTGCCGGTAATCCTGTACCGGTACCGCAAGCAGTTTGCCTTTTCGGCCTGGAGCGCCCGCAGCCGAATCCTCCTGTTCGGTGTGCTGCTGGGCAGCACGCTGGGCCTGGGACTGATCCACACGGGCAACCCCAAGCTCATCGAAGAGCACCGGCTGGAGCAGCGTGGCATGAACGCGCTGGAGCGCGCTTTCGCCCGCTCCAAGTCGATGACGCAGACCGAGGAATACACCCAGCGATCGTTCTCGGTGCGTCTGGTAATGTGGAAGGCCACCGCGCGGATCATCAAGGCGCGCCCGTTCTCCGGCGTGGGTGCCGGCGCCTGGGAAGTCGACATCCCGCTGTACCAGGACGAAGGCTCCCAGCTGGAGACCGACTACTACGTGCACAACGAGATCCTGCAGCTGCTGGCGGAATACGGGCTGGTGGGGTGGCTGTTCCTGCTCGCTCTGTTTGGTTATCTGAGCCTGGCCGCCTGGAAAACGCTGCGGGACGACAGCCCCGAGGCCCAGGCCGAGGCGCCGATGCGCGCCATCACCTTGCTGGCCATGCTGATGTTCCTGATCATCAGCAACGCTGGCTTCCCCTGGCGCATGGCCAGCACGGGCGCCTTGTTCGGGTTGATGCTGGCCATTCTGGGTGCCTCCGACGCCCGCCTGGGCTACAGCGGCGTGACAGCTTGCACCCGCATCCCCTGGAAACCCGCCTACTCGCGGGCGGGCGCGGTGGTCATGATGGTCTACCTGGCGTTGGCGACCTTCATCACGCAACAGGCGGCAGCCAGCGAGAGCAAGATTGTCCGTGCTGTCAAGCTCGCACTCGCGGTCTCGCAGTCAGGCGACTACCAGAACCCCAAGTGGGACAAGACCAAACGCGAGATGCTGACCCTGATCAAGGAAGGCACGGACATCAACCCGCACTACCGCAAGATCACGCCGATGGTGGCCGACGAAATGGCCAAGTGGGGCGACTGGAAGAATGCGGTCTGGATCTGGGAGTCGGTGCTCAGCTCGCGCCCCTATGTGGTCGCCATCATGTCCAACGTGGCGCGAGGATATGCCCAGATCGGGCAGAACGAAAAAGCGCTGGAGTACCTCACACGGGCCAAGGCGCTCCAGCCCAAGGCGACATCGGTGAACTCACTGGAAGTCATCCTCTTGAGCCGAACCGGCAATGAGCCGCAGGCCTACCGCCGGTCGAAGGAACTGATGGAAGCCGGGGAGTATGACTTCGATCTGATCAATGCGGCCTACGTGCTGGGGGCCCGCGCCAAGGATTGGCCAATGGCACTCAAGGCGCTTGAACTTCGGAGCCAGCGATGGCCCGAACAGGCGGTGGACGGCTGGCTCAAGATCGGCAACATCTATGCATCGGTAGCGGAAGTGAAGGACGAAAGCAAGGCACTCGCGGCCTACAAGGCTGCCATGGCCGCTGCGCCGGAGGCCAACAAGGCCGCAACCCGCGCGCAGATTCCGGCGGCTTATCAGGCGCGCCTCTGAGCACAGGGGGCCAAGCCGCCCCCGTCGGTGAGACAGGCACAGCGGCCTGCCCGGCGTCAGATGTCGTCCAGCAGCGGGTAGGGCAGTTGCGCCAAGCTCAAAGCGGGCCCCTGAGCCGAACCCAGGTGCAGATCCCCGGATGCCGCTGCACTGATCTGAACCGAAACAATGGCGTCATATCCGCCGCGCGGTGACGCAGCGCCCTGCGCGACCAAGCCGCAAGGCTGATCCGGATCCTGTGCCGAAAAGACGTCCTGGCCGGCGACCATGGCGGCTTCGCCATGCACCAGAAACGCCCGACGCTTCAGGGTTCCCCTGAACTGGCTGCGTGCCACGACTTCCTGCCCCGGGTAACACCCTTTCTTGAAGTTCACACCGCCAACCGACTCGTAATTCAGCATCTGGGGCACGAACGCATCCACGATCGGCGCGGTCACCATGGCAATACCGCTCGCAACCTCTCCCCACTGCCAAATCCCCATATCCAGCGCCAAACCTGGCGGGAGGGGCGTTTGGGCCGCGGCGATCCAGAGCGCCCGCTGCTGCGAACCAGCCGGATGCAGCCAGATCAGCTTTCCGCCCAAGAATTCCTCAACTCCCAGCGTCTGACGGTCATTTCCTGCTATTGCACTGATAGCATCACCGGCGAGCCCCGCCAACTGAAACTCGGCGGTCGCATCGGTCAGCCGGGCTTTTGCCCGAAGAACGAACATGCTCAGGCGCTTCAATGTCGGTCCCAGAATGTCCCGGCTGCAGACCAGCAGGAATCCGTCCGCGCCGTGTCGCAGGCCGATGAAACTCGCCTGCATCCGCCCCTTGGCAGAGCAAAAGGCGGCAAGGCGCGCCCGTGACGGTTCAAGCAGCACGAAATCCTGGGTCAACTGCCCTTGGAGGAATTTGGCGGCGTCTTCGCCCTCGACGCGGATCACGCCAAGATGGGGCAGAGCGGCTACGCCGTTGAGGTGGATGGAAGCGGCTTCGTTCATGGGTGAATTATCATGCCCGATCCCATTCCTGGAGGTTGCAGGGTTGTGCGTCGCATATTGATCATCGGGCTGTTGATGGCCGGCTCGCTGGGCCTGGCGGTCGCCTGGTGGCTGCATCATCCGCTGCCCCTGGCGGCACCCACTCTGGACCTGTCCATCGAACCCGGGACATCGCCGCGCGCAGTGGCCCAGGCGAGCGCGGATGCCGGTGCCGACGTCAACCCGTTTCTGCTGTACTGGTGGTTTCGGTTGTCCGGCGATGCGCGCCAGATCCGGGCCGGCAGCTATGAACTGGTCACCGGCGTGACGCCGGTGTCCCTGCTGCGGATGCTGGTGCGAGGGGAGGAGAGCCTGCGCAGCGTTACCTTGGTCGAAGGCTGGAACTGGCGCCAGGTGCGCCAGGCGCTGGCCCGCGCCGAGGCGATGAAGCCCGAAACCCAGAACCTCACGGACGAAGCCATCATGGCGGCGTTGGAGCGCCCCGGCGAGCCACCTGAGGGACGCTTTTTCCCGGATACCTATACGTATGCCAAGGGGTCCAGTGATCTGGCGGTCTTGCGGCGCGCACTGCACGCCATGGACCGAAAACTCGATGCGGCCTGGGCGCAGCGCGCACCTGACACACCACTCAAGACCCCGCAGGAGGCTTTGATCCTGGCCAGCATTGTTGAAAAGGAGACCGGCAAGCCGGCCGACCGCGCCTTGATTGCCGGCGTGTTCACCAATCGCCTGCGTTCGGGCATGTTGCTGCAGACCGACCCCACCGTCATCTATGGTCTGGGCACATCGTTCGATGGCAATCTGCGAAAACGCCATCTGCTGGCCGATACGCCCTGGAACACCTATACCCGCGCCGGCTTGCCGCCCACACCGATTGCCATGCCGGGCGCCGCATCCTTGCTGGCCGCTGTGCAGCCCGCTCAGACCAAGGCCCTCTATTTCGTGGCCCGCGGTGATGGCACCAGCCAGTTCAGCGCGACACTGGATGAGCACAATCGCGCCGTGAACAAGTATCAGCGAGGACAATGACGGCATGAACCAGCCTTTCTTCATCACCTTCGAAGGGATCGACGGCGCCGGCAAGTCCACTCATATCGACGCTTTGGCTGCAGCGTTTCGCGCGGCTGGACGCAGTGTGACCTTGACGCGGGAGCCTGGGGGCACGCCGCTTGCGGAGAAACTGCGCGCCATTGTGCTGGGGGATCCGATGGATGCGCTGACCGAGGCCTTGCTGATCTTTGCGGCAAGGAGAGACCACCTGCAGCAGGTCATCGAGCCGGCGCTGGCCAAAGGCGACGTGGTGATCTGTGATCGCTTCACCGATGCGACATTTGCCTACCAGGGGGGCGGACGTGGATTTGACCTCGAAATCCTGTCAACCCTTGAGCGCTGGGTGCAGCAAACATCCGTTGCGCCGGGCGACGGAATCAGGCAGCCCGACCTGACGCTCTGGTTCGACCTTGCAACGGACATCGCGGCGGCCCGGCTGGCGGGAACTCGTGTTCCCGACCGTTTCGAAGCGCAGCCGGTGGCTTTCTTTGAGCAGGTTCGAGCCGGCTATGCGCGCCGCATGGCATTGGATCCCGACCGTTTCGCGCGCATTGATGCAGGGCAGGGGCGCGAAGCGGTATGGGCCAGCGTGCGTGCCGCCATCCCTTCCGGATACCTGACATCATGACCGCCGGTCTGGCCATGGCCCCTTGGGTTGCTGATCAGGCCCGGCTGTTGCTGGCACAAAACGGCCATGCCTGGTTGCTGCACGGTCCGTCCGGTCTCGGTCAATACGATCTGGCGTTGTCACTGGCCAGCGCCTGGCTGTGCGATCAGCCGTCAGGGGAGGGCGCATGCGGGCACTGCGGCAGCTGCCATGCGATCGACGTGCGGACCCACGCAGACCTTGCCGTGTTGATGCCAGAAACGGTGTTGATTGAAAGGGGATGGCCCCTTGGCGAAAAGGCGCAAGCCGAAATTGACGACAAGAAGCGCAAGGCCAGCCGCGAAATTCGTGTCGAGGCGATGCGCGAGACGATCGAGTTTTCCCAGCGCACCAGTGCGCGCGGCCGCGCAAAGGTGGTGCTGGTCTATCCGGCGGAGCGGATGAACCACGTCACGGCCAACGCACTGCTCAAGACGCTGGAGGAGCCGCCGGGTGATGTGAAGTTCGTGCTGGCAACGGAGGCTTCCCATCTGTTGTTGCCGACCATCCGCAGTCGTTGCATGGGCCACGCGATGGCGTGGCCGGAGATGTCCGCTGCGCTGGATTGGCTCGCTGCCCAGGGATTTCCTCCGGCCGATGCCCGCGCATTGCTGCGCATTGCCGGCGGCCGGCCCGACGATGCGCTGCTCCTGGGCCGGTCCGGCCCGCCAGCCGAAAGCTGGCCACGATTGCCCCGAGCGCTGGCGCGCGGCGACGTCGGCGCACTTTCAGGGTTCACGCCCGCGCAAGCGATAACGGTGCTGCAGAAGCTCTGTCACGACCTGTTGAGCCAGGGGTGTGGCGCCCCTCCGAGGTTTTTTGACGCCGCCGATCTGCCCGAAACCAGTGCGCGGATGTCGATCGCCCGGCTGAGCGGATGGGCGCAGTCGCTGGCAAGGGCTGCGCGCACAGCCGAACACCCTTTCAACCCGGGCCTCGCACTGGAAGACCTTGCCACACAGGCGCATCACATCTTCCATTTGCCCTAAACTCAGCGCATCGGATTACCACCCATGACCGCTGTCAATCCCTCCACACCCCGGCCCAGCGTCATCCAACTGGCGATCAAGGAAAAGGCGGCCTTGTATGCGGCCTACATCCCGCTGTTCGAGGACGGTGGCATTTTCATTCCGACCACACGGGAATACCGGCTCGGCGACGATGTCTATGTTTTGTTGACGCTGCCGGACGACCCTCAGCGTTATCCCGTTGCGGGAAAGGTGGCCTGGGTGACGCCGGCGCGAGCGACTGGCAATCGCACCCAGGGCGTCGGCATCCGGTTCCCGTCTGACGAAAAGTCGCGTTTGCTCAAGCTCAAGATCGAGGAAGTGCTGGGCTCCCACCTGGCTTCGGAACGGCCCACACAGACCGTCTGAGAGGTCGGTCGCTGAGCGGTACACCGCCTTGATCCTGGTCGTGGAGCGACCCGCAAGACACATTCCAATGCATTCCGCCGAGCCCGGTGGATCCATTTTTCCCCTTCATTCATGTACACCGATTCCCATTGCCACTTGAGCTTTCCCGAACTGGCGGCTGATTTGCCACGTATCCGCGAGGCAATGGCGCAGGCGCAGGTCACCCGCGCGCTTTGCATTTGCACCACCCTCGAGGAGTTCACCGCGGTGGCGGCACTGGCCGACCAACACGACGATTTCTGGGCGACCGTGGGTGTGCATCCGGACAATGAAGGCGTCACCGAGCCCAGCGTTGCCGATCTGATCGAGCGCGCGGCCCACCCCAAGGTGGTGGGCATCGGCGAAACCGGGCTTGATTACTATCAGATGGAGCAACGCAAAGGCGGGCGTTCAGTGGCCGATATGGAATGGCAGCGCAACCGTTTTCGGGTTCACATCCGCGCCGCGCGCCAGGTCCGACGTCCATTGATCATCCATACCCGAGAAGCGGCCGACGACACCATCGCGATCCTTCGAGAGGAAGGCGAGGACGGCGCCTTGGGGTCCGTTGGCGGCGTGTTTCATTGCTTTACCGAGACCGAGCGGGTTGCCCGCGCCGCCCTCGATATGGGCTTTTTCATCTCCTTTTCGGGAATTCTCACCTTCAAAAGCGCAAGCTCGCTGCGTGAAGTCGCGTCGCTGGTGCCAATGGATCGTTTGCTCATCGAGACAGACAGCCCCTATCTGGCCCCCGTGCCGTACCGCGGCAAGACGAACAATCCCGCATACGTGCCCTATGTGGCCGCCGAACTGGCGCGCCTCAGGGGCTGCTCCATTGAGGAAATCGCCAAGCAAACCAGCGAGAATTTTGATCGGCTTTTCCTGCGGAGCGCTTGATGATTAAATACATGAAGTATTTTATTTATCTATTTGTTTTTATTGCTTTTTTTCCAGCGAAAGCTGGATCCTATGAGGACTACTTCGTTGCCATCAAGCAGGATGACTCGCGAACGGTCGAATCGCTCCTGAAGCGAGGTTTCGATCCGAATGCGCGGGACCCCAAGGGCGTCCACGGGCTGTTCGTGGCGGTCAGCGAGCCATCGCCCAAGGTTGCCGGCGTGCTGATCGACTGGCCTAAAACCGACGTTGAACCCCGGACAAAGGAGGACGAAAGCCCGCTGATGATCGTCGCGCTCAAAGGCGACCTTGAGCTTGCCCGCCGACTGGTTGCTCGAGGCGCTCACGTCAACAAGACGGGCTGGACTGCGTTGCACTATGCAGCAACCAATGGCCACCTGACGCTCATTCGATTCCTGCTCGAACAGAACGCGTACATCGATGCAGAGGCGCCCAGCGGCACCACGCCGTTGATGATGGCCGCGCACTACGGCACCCCCGAAGCGGTCAAGCTGCTGCTCGATGAGGGTGCCGATCCGATGTTGAAGAACCTCCAGGGCCTGACGGCCATCGACTTTGCCAATCGCGCCAATCGCAAGGAATCTTCGGAACTGATTGCTGCTTTCATCCGCAGCCGGCAACCCCGAGGCAAGTGGTGATGTTCCGTGGTCGTGGAGCTACCTCTCTTTCCGATTATGTAACTTCATACGATGTATATTATGTTAACTATTGCCTAGACGGACCGAACGGAATGCACCAGGGTCGATCGGCAACCCCGTCGTCTCGAAAGGTCGCCCAACAAGAGAAAGAAAAAAAGCCACCGTTTGGTGGCTTTTTCTTGAGTCTCGAAGCCGAGGAAATCAGTTCAAGGCAACCTTCTTGCCATCCTTGTACACGTACAAGGTCATGGCAGGATTCTTCAATTCGCCATTCGGTTCGAAGGAAATGGTGGACGTGACGCCTTTGTAGTTGGCATCGATCAACTTCGCGGTGTAGACCTTCGGATCGGTGGAGTTGGCGCGCTTCATGGCGTCGACGAGGACAAACGTGGCGTCATAGGTGTAGGGGCTGTAAACCTGGAACTGACCCGGGTACTTGGCGTCATACTTGGCCTTCCACGCGTTACCGCTGGGCATTTTTGCCAAAGAAGCACCGCCTTCAGCGCAAACCACGTTTTCAACGGTCTTGGCGCCAGCCGCAAGCTTTACAACTTCCGCGGTACAAATGCCGTCACCGCCAAAATATTTCACGTTACCCAGACCAAGTTGTTCCATCTGGCGAAGCATCGGACCCGCCTGTGGGTCCATGCCGCCGAAGAAGATTCCATCAGGATTCTTGGATTTGATGGCGGTCAGGATGGCCATGAAATCGGTGGCCTTGTCGGTGGTGAACTGCTCATCAACGATCTGGATGCCCTTGGATTGCGCGGTCTTCTTGAAGACGTCCGCCACACCCTGACCATACGCAGTACGGTCATCAATCACCGCGATGCGCTTCAGCTTCAGCGCATCAGCTGCGTAGAAAGCCAGGCCGGCGCCCAACGCATTGTCGTTCGCAATGATGCGGTACGTCGTCTTGTAGCCGGGTTTGGTCAGGTTCGGGTTCGTTGCTGCGCCCGTCACATGGGGAATGCCGCAATCGTTGTAGACCTTTGATGCAGGAATGGTGGTTCCGGAATTCAGATGCCCGACAACACCTGCCACTTTGGCATCGCACAATTTCTGTGCAACTGCAGCACCCTGCTTCGGATCGGCCGCGTCGTCTTCAGCCGCGATTTCGAAACGGATCTTTTTGCCGCCGATCACGATGTTCTGCGTGTTCAGCTCTTCGATGGCCATGCGCACGCCGTTTTCGTTGTCCTTGCCGTAGTGCGCCTGGCCACCCGACATGGGAGCGACGTGACCAATTTTGACCACTTGCGTGTCTTGCGCGGAGGCCATACCGGCCACACAGGCGATGGCAGCGGCTACGGTCAGTTTCAACTTCAATTGCATAAAAAGATCTCCAAGTAGTGAAAGGTTGAGGATTGGATTTATAGCTCAACGGCCGTGAACATAACGCAATTTCCAGGCCTGAGCCATAGGGAACACGCTAGGGTGCCCCAGATAAGGCGCTTTACTGTACCCAAAATTGCACTTATTCAGGTCGTGCCCGAAACGTGCGGCGCCGCACTGCGAATGCCTGCGCCGGATGTGGGAACGTGGCGAAGCTCCGGAATCGCCTGCGCCAGGCTCGCTTGCACCGATTCGCGAACCGTGCTGCGGATTTCCCGTCGCAAGCGTTCGCTGATCGCAAGCGCCTGCTCGTGCAACAGCACCGCCATCAATTCCGGCAACTTCTGCGTCAAGCCCGCCTCAACCCGCTTCAAGGCCGCATCGACAATGCCCTCCAGAACCTCCGGCGTGATCGGCAACGGCTCAGGCACATGCATCGCCGGAGGAGGCTGCACCACTTCCGTCAGCGTGGGCACAAAACGGTGCATGGGCTTGGGCTCAGTCATGGCGGCGCCCGATCTGCGACGCATCGTGGTGCGTCAGTTCGTGGCCCTGCATCGCATATTGTTTCCAGCGGACGCGCGCCTCGGCGCGCTCCTGCTCACCCTGCCCGACCACCTCGATGACCTTTTCAAACCGTTCCAGATCGATCGCCAAAGGCCCACCAAGATGAACCAGAACCGTCATCTCAAGGGCCTGTGGGAGGCCGGGGCTGGCCAGGATGACGGCTGAGCGCTGCAGCACCTCCGCCGGCGCGTCGGAGCGGCAATGCGGAACAAATTCACGTGGTGCGAAGCACCAGAGCGTGCTGTCCAGCTGGTCCAGTTCGATCCGTTCACCGGTGACCAGTACCTTCGTTCCCAGACCGGCCGCCTTGCGCAGCAAACGACAGGTGTAACCCGCCTTGTCCGGCGCATCAAGGTGAAAAGCCACCTGACTCATATTCACAGGCCGCCCTTGCTGCGCGTACCGGTCGAACGGCCGCTTCGGCCTGCCTTGGTTGGCATACTGCCACGGGCCCCCTGTTCCTTCACAACCGACAGGAGGTAGTCGACGAGAAGCCCCACCGGGCGTCCTGTTGCGCCCTTGGCCGCGCCGCCTTTCCAGGCCGTACCCGCAATGTCCAGGTGCGCCCAGTCCAATCCGGATGCGAAACGCTGCAGGAACTTGGCTGCTGTCACCGCGCCGCCCGCCCGCCCCGCCACGTTTGCGACGTCGGCGAACGGGCTCTTCAGGCCTTCTGCGTATTCATCGTCAAGCGGCAACCGCCAGCACAGGTCCAGCGACGACTCTCCGGCAGTCAGCAAGGCCGCAGCCAATGCATCGCTGCTGGAAAACAGTCCACTGCGCACACCGCCGAGCGCGATCACGCAGGCGCCGGTCAGCGTCGCAATATCCACCACGGCGCGTGGCTTGAAACGCGCTGCATAGGCCAGCGCGTCGCAGAGCACCAGCCTCCCCTCCGCATCGGTGTTCAGGATCTCGATGGTCTGCCCGCTCATGCTGGTCACCACGTCACCGGGCTTCACGGCCTTTCCGCCCGGCATGTTTTCACAAGCCGGGATCAACCCTACGACATTGATTGTTGGTTTGAGTTCAGAAAGCGTCCGGAACACGCCCAGGACGCTGGCGGCGCCACACATGTCGAACTTCATCTCGTCCATCTCCGGCGCCGGCTTGATGGAAATGCCACCCGTGTCGAACGTGATGCCCTTGCCCACCAGAACGACCGGCGGCTCGCCCTTGGCGGCGCCGTCATAGCGCAACTCGATGAACCTCAGGGGCTCTTGAGATCCTTGTGCAACCGCCTGGAAGGCGCCCATGCCCAGCTTGGCCACTTGTTTGGGCCCGAGGACGGTGCACGCGATCTTTCCCTTGGCCAGCGACAGGGCAGCCTCGGCCAATTGACGGGGTGTGGCGTGGTTGGCCGGACGGTTGGCCCATTCCTTGGCCCACTCGATGCCGCAGACCAGCGCCGCGGATTGCCTGAAGGACTCGGAAAGGGCGTCATCTGCGGCGGCGACGGCGATCACCACATCGTGCACCTTGCGTCCTTCCGGTTTGGACTTGGTCGTGGTGTAGACATAGGAGCCATCGGCCACGGCCAGCACGGCGGCACGCAATGCGCCGCCGGCGCAAGGCCCTGCAAAAGCAACGGTCAGGCGCCGGCACGCGGCCGATTTGACATGTGCCATGGCCGCAGAAACGGCCGTTCGGACCTGAACCGCCGATCCGTCACCGGCGCCGGCCAACACCAGACGCTCAGCGGCCACACCCGGCGCGCGCCATGCGGACAGGAGTTTGCCGGCCTTGGTTTCCAGCGCTTGGGACTTCATGGCCTCGCCAATCAGCCGCGACAGGCGGTCGCGACCGGGCTTGAAACCATCCGGCACCAGAACCAGCAACAGATCCGTCGCGTCGTCGGCCATCAGGCCCAGGCTCATGGAAGCAAGTTCAAAGTTCATAATTCGTTTTTTCCTTGAAACTGATGTTATTCCATTCTTCCATCCGCAAGGAGCTGGCACGGACTTTCGGTGCGACGTTGGTGGTCCTGATCACCATCGTGATGACCATCATCCTGATCCGCACGCTTGGTCAGGCTTCGCGCGGGGTCGTGAATCCGTCGGAAGTGATGATGGTGATGGGATTCAGCGTGCTGGGGTACTTGCCGGTACTGCTGACACTCAGTCTCTTCATCGCGATTGTCGGCACGCTTTCCCGCATGTATGCCGAGAGCGAGATGGTGATCTGGCATTCAAGCGGCCGTGGTCTGGCGGGCTTCATTTCCCCCCTGTGGTGGTTTGCGTGGCCGGTCCTGATTGCCATCACCGTGCTGGCGCTGCTGATCTGGCCCTGGACCAATCAGCAGGTGCTGGAATTGAAGGTGCGTTATGAGAAACGCGGAAACATCGAACGTGTCGCGCCGGGACGCTTCCAGGAATCGGCTGACGGCAGTCGTGTGTTCTTCATTGACAAGGAGTCCGCGGACAACAAGTCCGGCAGCAACGTCTTCATCGCGTCCAGCCTGAATGGGAAGACATCTGTGACGTCGGCGCGCAGTGGCCGCATCGAGTTCGTCAATGGCGAGCGTTTCCTGCTGCTGGATAACGGACAACGGCTGGATTCTCCTGCCACAGGCACACTGGAGAAAAAGCTCAGCCAGTTCGAATCCTACGGCATAAGGGTGCCCGATGACGTGCTGGCCACGGAGTACGCGGCCCCTGCCAAGGCCGTCCGGACTCTGACCCTGTTGCGTGAGCCGACGCGGGCCAACAAGGCCGAACTCGCCTGGCGCATTGGCCTGGCGCTTGCCGCGGTGAACCTCGTCCTGATCGCCGTCACAGTGCCCGGCATCAGCCCGCGCAGCGGGCGCGGCGGCAATCTGGTCCTGGCCTTGCTCACGTTTGTCGTCTACTACAACCTGATCAGTCTGGGGCAGACCTGGATTGCGGGGGGACGCATCGGGATGGGGGCTTACCTTCTGATCCTGCATGGCGGCGCGTTTGCGCTTGCGGTCGGCTGGATTGCCAGCCGCCATCAGAACTGGTCGCTGGCCGCGCTGTGGCGCCCACGGAGCCGCAACGCCGCGGCCATTTCCTCATGAAGACGGTCCGGCGTCTGGTCTACGCGGAGATCCTCAATGCCGTGCTTTACGTGGCGCTGGGGTTCTTGTCCCTGTTCTTCTTTTTTGATCTGGTCGACGAACTGCCCGCGATCGGTCGCGACGGCCCCCTGGGCTATCAGCTGACCCATGCCCTGCTCTACGTCTGCCTGCTGGTACCGAGTCACCTTTATGAATTGCTGCCGATCGCGGTCCTGATCGGGTGTGTCTTTGTCATGGCCCGACTGGCTCAAAGCTCCGAGTACACGATCCTGCGCACCAGCGGCCTTGGCCCCTGGCTGGCTTTGAAAACGCTCTTGAAGCTGGGCCTGGTCTTTGTCGCCCTGACGTTCCTGATTGGGGACTATCTGGCACCGCCCGCCGATCGGGCGGCACAGTTGCTCAAAGCGCGCTTCCAGGGGAGGATCTCGGTTGGCCAGACCGGCGCATGGCTGAAAGAGCGGCAGAAGGAGTCCAGCGCATCGGTCAATGTTCGGGCGATCCTGCCCGATGGCAGCCTGAGCGGCGTGCGGATATTCGAGTTCAATGACGAAGGCTACTTCCACGCGTTGATCGAGGCCGAGAAGGGACAGTTCGTGCCTGGGGCCTGGGCGCTCGTGAACGTTCAGCGCACGGAATTCAACAAGGGCGAAGGCGACAGCGCCAGCATGGCGCGCACCGCGATGCCCGCGTACCGCTGGCCGACCGAACTGACTTCGGAGATGGTGTCTGCCGCGGTGTTGAATCCCTCGCGCATGCGCATCGTCGACCTGTTTGTCTACATGCGCCATCTCGAGGCCAATCGGCAGTCCGCCCAGCGCTACCAGATCGAGTTCTGGCGAAAGGTTTTCTACCCCCTGAGCTGTCTTGTGATGGTGGTTCTCGCCCTGCCCTTTGCCTATCTGCATTTCCGCGCGGGTGGCATCGCGGGTTATGTGTTTGGTGGGGTGATGGCGGGTATCAGTTTTTTCCTGCTCAACAACGTGTTCAGTTTCATCGGCAATCTGCAGAATTGGCACCCCTGGCTGACGGCAGCCTCGCCCAGTCTGATCTATTCCGTGATTTCGCTGGCGGCCTTTGGCTGGCTGGTCCTTCGAAGGTAACCCAATCAATGTCTCCTGCCACCCTTCTCCCGGTCACTGCCATCGTGCTCTTCGGACACGGGTCACGCGATCCACTTTGGCGCCAACCCATGGATGCCGTTGCGTCGCGCATCCGCGAGATCGACCCGCAGGCACGGGTCGTCTGCGCTTTTCTGGAACTCACAAAGCCCGACCTCCTGGAGGCGGTGGATACCGTGGTGGCCGATGGCGCCACTCGGGTCACGGTGCTTCCGATGTTCCTAGGCGTGGGGCGACACGCCCGCGAAGACCTTCCGGTCTTGCTTGCCGATCTGCGGCAGCGTCACCAAGGCGTGGAATTCGTGCTTCAACCCGCCGTTGGCGAAGACCGACGCCTGACCGACCTGCTTGCGCACATGGCTTTGGGCTGATCCAGCGTCTTTAGATCGTATGTGAAACAATAAGGCGCTGCCTTATGCGCATTTCAATATGAATCTCCACCAGTTCCGTTTCGTTCAGGAAGCCGTGCGGCGCAATCTGAACCTCACCGAAGCCGCCAAGGCGCTGCACACCTCCCAGCCGGGCGTGTCCAAGGCCATCATCGAACTCGAAGACGAGCTCGGCGTCGACATCTTTGCCCGCCACGGGAAGCGGCTGAAACGCGTGACCGAGCCCGGCCAGCATGTGCTTGCCAGCATCGACCTGATCATGCGCGAAGTGAGCAACCTGAAGCGCATCGGCGAACAGTTCAGCGCCCAGGACAGCGGCACCTTGAGCATTGCGACCACGCACACGCAGGCGCGCTACGTGCTGCCGGCACCCGTGGCCAAGCTGCGGATCGCCTATCCCAAGGTCAACATCAGCCTGCATCAGGGTTCACCGGATCAGGTGGCTCGCATGCTGATGGACGAAGTGGCCGAGATCGGCATCGCAACCGAATCGCTCTCGGACTACGCCGAACTCGTCACTCTGCCCTGCTACGAATGGCAGCATGTGCTGGTGCTGCCGGCGGACCATCCTCTTACCCGCAAGGAACGCATCAGCCTGGAAGATATCGCGCACGAACCGTTGATCACCTACCACCCTTCCTATACAGGGCGCACCCGGATCGACCACGCGTTTGCCCAACGCAAGCTCACACCGCGCATCGCGCTGGAAGCCATCGACTCGGACGTCATCACCACCTATGTGCGGCTCGGGTTGGGCATCGGTATCGTGGCGGAGGTGGCCGTCCGCGACTTCAAACCGGTCGAGGCCGGCGGCGACCTGGCGATCCGTCCGATGGGACACCTGTTCGGGCAGAACATCACGCGTGTGGCCTTCCGGCGCGGCGCCTATCTGCGCAACTTCGTGTACAAGTTCGCCGAGCTCGTAAGCGACCGGCTGAACCGAAATGTCGTGTCCCGGGCCATGACGGGTCACGTCAACGACTATGAACTATGAGATTTTCCGGGGCGGATCTTCCGCGCTGCCCCCCAACTAGCCAGTCCTTGCGGGGCGGATGATCCGCTCGTCCCAACACTGCCATTGACTCATCATGACCGAGCACACCCCTTCCCTTCAGACCAAGCTACCCAAGGTCGGCACGACCATCTTCACCGTCATGTCGGCCCTGGCCGCGGAGAAGGGGGCCGTCAATCTGGGCCAGGGTTTTCCGGACTTCGATTGCGATCCCCGGCTGATTCAGGCGGTGACCGATGCGATGCAGCGGGGCCACAACCAGTACCCGCCCATGCCGGGCGTGCCCGCGCTGCGCGAGGCCGTCGCAGCCAAGGTTCAAGCCCTGTATGGACGGGCCTATCAGCCTGCGACCGAAATCACCATCACGGCGGGTGCCACCCAGGCCATCCTGACGGCGATCCTCGCCGTCGTGCGTGCCGGCGACGAAGTCATCGTGCTGGAGCCCTGCTACGACAGCTACGTGCCCAACATCGAATTGGCTGGCGGCGTGGCCGTGCCGGTGCCGCTGACGCCGGGCACGTTCCGCCCCGATTTCGACAAGATCACAGCGGCCCTCACCCCGCGCACCCGCGCCATCATCGTCAACAGTCCGCACAACCCCAGCGCCACCGTCTGGACCGACGCGGACATGCGCAAGCTGCAGGAGATCCTGGCGCCCACCGAGGTGCTGCTGATCAGCGACGAGGTGTACGAGCACATGGTCTATGCGCCCAACCAGCACCTGAGTGCGGCCAGCTACCCAGGCCTTGCGGCGCGGGCCTTCATCGTGTCCAGCTTTGGCAAGACCTACCACGTGACCGGCTGGAAAGTCGGCACCGTCTGCGCGCCGGCTGCAATGACCGCCGAATTCCGCAAGGTGCATCAGTTCAACGTATTCACGGTCAACACCCCCATGCAGCACGGCCTGGCCGCCTACATGGCTGACCCCGCGCCTTACCTTGAGCTTCCGGCTTTCTATGCCGCCAAGCGCGACCTGTTTCGCGCGGGCCTGGAGAAAACCCGCTTTCGCCTGCTGCCCAGCGAAGGCAGCTATTTCCAGTGCGTCGATATCTCCGCCCTGGCGGTGCCCGAGCGCGACCTGCCCGAAGCCGAATTCTGCCAATGGCTCACGTCGGAGATCGGTGTGGCGGCCATCCCGCTGTCGGCCTTCTACGGCGACGGCTTCGACCAGAAGGTCATCCGCTTCTGCTATGCCAAGAAGGACGAGACGCTGCGTGCGGCGCTGAGTCGCCTGGAGCGACTTTGATCCTCCGCGTTCTGATCAGATAACCGGGTCGGCGCAAGGGGGAGGCGCTAGCCCTGCAACTGCGTCCACACCTTGTCCAGCCGCTTCACGCTGACGGGCTGCGGGGTGCGCAGCTCCTGCGCGAAAAAACTCACCCGCAATTCCTCCAGCAGCCAGCGGAACTCGGTCATGCGCTCGTCGACCGCGCCCTTGCGTTCGGCGACCAGGCGCCCGTAGCGCTGTTCCTGCGGGCGCAGTTCGGCCAGCCGGGCGGCGTCGCGCGCGGGGTCGGCGCGCAGCTTGTCCAGCCGCAGCACGATGGCCTTAAGGTAGCGGCCAAAGTGCTGCAATTGGGCCCACGGCGTGGCGGTGATGAAGCGCTTGGGCATCAGCCGCTGCAGCTGCTGGGTGCAGTCGGCGGTGGCGTCGGCGGCGTTGCGGGTGTCCTTGACTTTGCGCATCGCCGCGCCGTATTCCGTGAGGATGACGGACGCCAGACGCGCCACCTCGTTGGCGATCAGCGTCAGGCGGCCGCGACCCTCGTCGAGGCGGCGCTTGAAATCGGCCTCGTTGGCGGGCAGCGGCTCCAGCAGGAAGGCGCGCTCCAGCGCCACGTCGATGATCTGTTCTCGCAGCTCTTCGAGAGTGCCCAGCGGCATGTAGGCCACGGCCATCTTCTGCAGATCCGGGATGTTCTTTTCCAGGTACTTGAGCGCCTCCTTGAGCTGCAGCGCGAACAGGCGGCGCAGCCCGGCGCGGTGGCGCGCGGCGGCAACCTCCGGCTCATCGAAGACCTCGATCGTGACCGCGTCGCCGACGTCGATCAGCGCCGGGAAGCCGATGATGGTCTGCCCGCCCTTGCGGATTTCCATGAGCTCGGGCAATTCGCCGAAAGTCCAGGCGGTGTGGCGCTGGCCGGCAGCACTTCCAGACACATCCAAATTGATAGCATCTTGCGACCGTTTGACGCTGGGATTCGGTTGTTTCGAATCAGATTTGACGTCTGACGGCCCTGAAGATGCGCCTTGAGCCAGTTTGAGCCCCGCCAGAGCCTGAAAAGCCCCGCGGGCCTGCGCCCCCAGCTCGGCCTTCAGGGCGCCCAGGTTGCGCCCGGTGCCCAGCTGGCGACCGTGTTCGTCCACCACACGGAAGTTCATGAACAGATGGGCCGGCACCATGTCGAGCTTGAAATCGGCCCGCTTCACGTCCAGGCTGGTGGCGGCGCGCACCACTTTGAGCAAGGCATCGGTCAGGCTGCCGCTGCCAAAGCCTTCGGGCGTACCGAGCTCCTCTGCCAGCCGCTTTGCGCTCTCGGGCAGGGGGACGAAGCGTCCGCGGGGACGCTGCGGCAGGCTTTTCAGAAGCGCCTGGATCTTGTCCTTGAGCATGCCCGGCACCAGCCACTCGCAGCGGTCTTCGCTGACCTGGTTCAGCACGAAGAGGGGCACCGTGACCGTCAGGCCGTCCTTGGCGTCGCCGGGTTCGTGCAGGTAGCTGGCCGCGCAGTCCACGCCGCCCAGCCGAATGGTGCGGGGAAATGCATTGGTGGTGATGCCGGCGGCCTCGTGGCGCATCAGTTCGTCGCGCGTCAGCGTCAGCAGCTGGGGCTGGCGACGCACCTCGTCCTTGTACCAGGCTTCGAAGCTGGCGCCACTGCAGGCCTCGGGCGGCAATTGCTGGTCGTAAAAGGCATAGATCAGCTCGTCGTCGACCAAAACGTCCTGGCGGCGCGACTTGTGCTCCAGTTCCTCGACGCGCGCGATCAGCTTCTGGTTGGCCGCCAGAAAAGGCAGCCGGGTGTCCCACTCGCCTGCCACCAGCGCCTCGCGAATGAAGATCTCGCGCGCCGCGTGCGGATCGACGGTGCCGAAATTCACGCGCCGCCCGCTGTAGACCACGATGCCGTACAGCGTGGCCCGCTCCAGCGCCGTGACCTGGGCGGCCTTCTTCTCCCAGTGCGGATCCAACAGCTGCTTCTTCAACAGGTGGCCACCCACCTCCTCCAGCCATTGCGGTTCGATGGCGGCGATGCCGCGGCCGAACAGCCGCGTCGTCTCCACCAGTTCGGCCGCCACGATCCAGCGCCCCGGTTTCTTGGACAGGTGCGCACCGGGATGGCGGTAGAACTTGATCCCCCGCGCACCCAGATAGACCTCTTCCTCCTCCATCTTCCAGCCGATGTTGCCCAGCAGGCCGGCCAGCATGGACAGGTGCAGCTGCTCGTAACTGGCGGGAGTGGTGTTGAGCTTCCATTTGTGCTCGGCCACCACCGTTTGCAGCTGGGTGTGGATGTCGCGCCATTCGCGCAGTCGGCGCACGCTGATGAAGTTCTGGCGCAGCACGTGGTCGTATTGCCGGTTGCTGAGCTTGTGCGTCGGGTGCGCAGCCGCCGGTGGCACCGTAGCGCCCTGCCCCGCCAGCGCCTGGCGCGCCGCAGCCATGGCCTGCGCGGCGCGCTGGGCCACGGGCAGCACGGCCTGTGACACCGGGCCCTTGCGGGCGGCTTCCTTCTGCGCGCGGGCCGAGGGCAGCGTGGGCGCACCGCCGCGCGCCTCGTTGATCCACTTCCACAGCTTCAGGTAGCCGGTGAACTCGCTCTTGTCGTCGTCGAACTTCGCATGGGCCTGGTCGGCCTGCTGCTGCGCGTCCATTGGGCGGTCGCGAACGTCCTGCACCGACAAGGCCGATGCGATCACCAGCACCTCGTCCAGCGCGTTGCGGTTGCGCGCCTCCAGGATCATGCGGCCCACGCGGGGGTCCAGCGGCAGGCGTGCCAGTTCATGTCCCAATGGTGTCAGCTCGTTGGCGTCATCGACTGCGCCCAGCTCGTTGAGCAGCTGGTATCCGTCGGCGATGGCCCGGCCCGAGGGCGCATCGAGGAACGGGAAGTCCTCCACCACGCCCAAGCGCAGCGACTTCATGCGCAGGATGACACCCGCCAGCGAGGAGCGCAGGATTTCCGGGTCGGTGAAGCGCGGCCGGCCGTCGAAGTCCTTTTCGTCGTACAGCCGGATGCAGATGCCGTTGGCCACACGCCCGCAGCGCCCGGCGCGCTGGTTGGCCGCCGCCTGGCTGATCGGCTCGACCAGCAGCTGCTCCACCTTGCTGCGGAAGCTGTAGCGCTTGACGCGCGCCGTGCCCGCGTCGATCACATAGCGGATGCCCGGCACCGTCAGCGAAGTCTCGGCCACGTTGGTGGCCAGCACGATGCGCCGGCCATTGTGGGCGTCGAAGATATGGTCCTGCTCGGCCGGCGACAGGCGCGCAAACAGAGGCAGCACTTCGGCCCCCCTGTTCAGCGGCGAATGCGACAGGTGGCCGCGCAGGTGATCGGCAGCTTCGCGGATTTCCCGCTCGCCGGGCAGGAAGACGAGGATGTCGCCGCCGGCGCCGCCGGCCCAGAGTTCGTCCACGCCGTCGGCAATCGCCTCGTTCAGGCCGTAGTCGCGGCTTTCCTCGAACGGCTTCCAGCGCTGTTCCACCGGAAACATCCGGCCCGAGACCATGATGATGGGCGCCGGCCCGGCACGCGACGCGAAATGCTTCGCGAAGCGGTCGGCATCGATCGTGGCCGAGGTCACGATCACTTTCAGGTCGGGCCGCCGCGGCAGGATCTGGCGCAGGTAGCCCAAAAGGAAGTCGATGTTCAGGCTGCGTTCGTGGGCCTCGTCGATGATGATCGTGTCGTAGGCCTTGAGCAGCGGGTCGGTCTGGGTTTCTGCCAGCAGGATGCCGTCGGTCATCAGCTTGACCGAGGCATCGCGGCTCAGCCGGTCCTGAAAGCGCACCTTGAAGCCCACCACGTCGCCCAGCGGCGTGTGAAGCTCCTCGGCGATGCGCTTGGCCACCGAGCTGGCGGCAATGCGCCGGGGCTGCGTATGGCCGATCAGGCGCCCCTTGCCCGGCAACAGGTGCCCGTCCGGCCCCTTCGGCCCGTTGAGCCGCCCGCGCCCCATGGCGAGCGCGATCTTGGGCAGTTGCGTGGTCTTTCCCGAGCCGGTTTCGCCGCAGACGATGATGACCTGGTGCTTGTCGAGCGCGGCCATGATCTCGTCGCGCTTGCCTGAGACGGGAAGGGATTCGGGGAACTCGATCTTCAGGGTCGGGAGGGCAGCGGACACTCGGGCGTTGAACTTCGTGGAGAATCGGCGATTATCCCCGCCACCGAGCCGCCCGCGCCACATGTCCACCGTCTTCAATTTCACCTTTGTCCCGCTGTTCCGGTCGGTGGCGCCCTATATCCACAAGTTCCGCAACCAGACCTTCGTGGTGGGTGTCTGTGGCGAGGCCATCGCTGCAGGCAAGCTCCAGTATCTGGCCCAGGATCTGGCGATGATCCAGAGCATGGGCGTAAAGATCGTGCTGGTGCACGGTTTTCGCCCGCAGGTGAACGAACAGCTTCGCGCCAAAGGACATGAGGCCCGGTATTCGCACGGCATGCGCATCACCGACGAAGTGGCGCTGGACTGCGCCCAGGAGGCCGCCGGACAGCTGCGCTACGAGATCGAGGCCGCCTTCAGCCAGGGCCTGCCCAACACGCCGATGGCCGACTCCACCGTGCGCGTGATCAGCGGCAACTTCATCACCGCGCGACCGGTGGGCATTCTGGACGGCGTGGACTTCCAGCATTCGGGCCTGGTGCGCAAGGTCGATGTGGCGGGCATCACCCGCACGCTGGACATGGGCGCGATGGTGCTGCTGTCGCCGTTCGGGTTCTCGCCGACCGGCGAGGCCTTCAACCTGACGATGGAAGAAGTGGCCACATCGGTGGCGATTGCCCTGCAGGCCGACAAGCTGATCTTCGTGACCGAGATCGCCGGCATCCGCGTGCGGCCCGATGAGCCCGAGAGTGAAGACAACCCGATCGACACCGAGCTGCCGCTGGCCGATGCCGAACAGCTGCTGGCCCGTGTCGCGCCCGGGCAGCGCCCCACCGACACCGCGTTCTACCTGCAGCACTGCGTCAAGGCCTGCAAGGCGGGCGTGGAGCGCAGCCACATCATTCCGTTTGCCGTCGACGGCTCCCTGCTGCTGGAGATCTACGTGCACGACGGCATTGGCACGATGGTGGTGGACGAGAAGCTGGAGAGCCTGCGCGAGGCCACACCCGATGACGTGGGCGGCATCCTGCACCTGATCGAGCCTTTCGAAAAAGACGGCACCCTGGTCACGCGCAGCCGCACCGAGATCGAGCGCGACGTGGCCAACTACACCATCATCGAACACGATGGCGTGATCTTCGCGTGCGCTGCGCTGTATCCCTACCCCGAAGGCAAGACAGCCGAAATGGCGGCCCTGACCGTCTCGCCGCAAAGCCAGGGCCAGGGCGACGGGGAAAAAGTGCTCAAGCGCATCGAGCAGCGCGCGCGCGCCATGGGCCTGACCAGCATCTTCGTGCTGACCACCCGCACCATGCACTGGTTCATCAAGCGCGGCTTCGTCCAGGTCGACCCCGACTGGCTGCCGGAAGCGCGCAAGCGCAAGTACAACTGGGACCGTCGCAGCCAGGTCCTGGTGAAGAAACTCGGCTGATCGGCCAAGCTGAGCACGCTTCTTGCTGCGCCCATGGCGCACGCGATCCGCGCTGCCTCGGTGGCTGCGGGTCACCCCTCCCCCAACGCGGGTCATCCGCAGGACAACAACATGAGTTCCCTCAATTTCATCGGCGGCGAAAAAGGCGGCGTCGGCAAGTCGGTCGCGGCACGGGTGCTGGCCCAGTATTTTCTGGACAAGGGCCTGCCCTTCACAGGCTTCGACACCGATCGCTCGCACACCTCGTTCACCCGCTTCTATGCCGACTACGCCGCACCCGTGGTCGTGGACAGCTACGAAGGGCTGGATCTGGTGGTCGGCGCGTTTGAGGAAACACTGCCCGACGGGCAGCAATCGAGCGTGATCGTCGATCTGGCGGCACAGACGGCTGCACCCCTGGCGCGCTGGGTCAAGGACTCCGACCTGATCGCCGTGCTGTCCGAGATGGGCGTCACCGTCAATTTCTGGCACCTGGCCGATGCGGGGAAGGATTCGGTCGACCTGCTGCAGCGCCTGATCGACACCTATGGCGCCGGGCCCAATTACCTGGTGGTGAAGAATCTGGGGCGCGGTTCGGACTTCTCGCAGCTCGACGACTCCGAAGCCCTGAAGAATGCCCTGGCGCTCGGCGCCCGCGTCGTTTCACTGGGCCAGTTGCACGAAGCCAGCATGCGCAAGATCGACCGCCAGAACGCAAGCTTCTGGGCGGCCATCAACAACCGCAACGGAGCCGACACGCTGGGCCTTCTGGAACGTCAGCGGGTGAAGACCTGGCTCAGGAACACCTACGAGATGCTCGACACCCTGCCGCTTTGAGCGTCAGCGCGCGGCGCGCACGTTGCGCCCGATCATCAACAGCGACAGGAACAGGATGCTGGCGAACACCACGAACGACCAGTTGGCGAGCGTGCCGCCAAGGAAGGTCCAGTCGATCTTGCTGCAATCGCCCGTGCCCTTGAAGATCATTGGCAGCGCGCGCTGCAGCGGGAAGGTTTCGATCATTCCGTAGAAATCACGGCCGCAGTTCACCACCTCGGGGGGATACCACTGCAGCCAGCTCTGGCGCGCCGCAGTGAAGGCCCCGAATCCGGCCACCAGGATCAGCACACCGGCACCACCCAGGTGCACCGGCCGTCTGCTGCTGAGCGCCGACAGACCCGCAGCAATGGCCACCAGCAGCAGCGCATAGCGTTGCACGATGCACATCGGACAGGGGTTCAGCCCCACCACATGCTGCAGATACAGGCCAAAGGCCAGCATGGCGAAACAAGCCGCACAAAGCATGGCGTACAAACGCCGGGGATACCGCTCAAACCAGGTCAGAAAATTCATCAGGCTTCCACAAAGACGCACTTCGCTTCGGTTACCAGCGCCAGCCTGGCACCTTCGCGCAGAACAAGAATCCGGATTGTTGCGCAGGAATCTGCGCCTCGACGCATCCGGCGTTCTTGTACGGAGTCAGGTCTGCGCGATTAAGTTCCGGGCGGGGGAACGATCGAATGACCCAGACGCCCCACCCGCGACAGGCCCGCGGACAGGCGAGCAGGTGCGCAGCAAGTCAATTCGAAACAAACGCCCGTTCAATCACGAAGTCACCCGGCACGCTGGTGCTGCCTTCTTCGAAATCCCGGTGCTCGCAGAGATGCTTGAGGTCGCGAAGCATCTCGGGACTGCCGCAGATCATCACCCGGTCATCCAGCGAGTTGAGGTCTGGCAGGCCCAGATCCTTTGCGAGCCGGCCGCTGTTGATCAGGTCGGGGATGCGGCCCTGATGCACAAAGGGCTCGCGCGTCACGGTCGGGTAATAGAGCAGCTGCTTCTGCACCATCTCGCCCAGGAACTCGTGCTGCGGCAGTTCCTTGGTGATGTAGTCGTGGTAGGCCAGCTCGTTCACCTGGCGCACGCCGTGGACCAGCACGACTTTCTCGTAGCGCTCGTAGGTTTCCGGGTCGCGGATGATGCTCATGAACGGCGCCAGACCGGTGCCCGTACCGAACAGATACAGGTGCCGGGCCGGCAGCAGGTAGTCCAGCAGCAACGTGCCGGTGGGCTTCTTGCCCACGATGATCGAATCGCCGGGTTTGATGTGCTGCAGCCGCGAGGTCAGCGGACCGTTCTGCACCTTGATGCTGAGGAACTCCAGCGTTTCTTCGTAATTGGCGCTGGCGATGCTGTAGGCACGCAACAAGGGCTTGCCATCGACGCGCAGCCCGATCATTGTGAAGTGGCCGTTGGAAAAACGAAGCGCGGGATCGCGCGTGGTGGTGAAGCTGAAAAGGCGGTCAGTCCAGTGATGGACGGTCAGGACTCGTTCTTCGTGAAAAGCGCTCATGCTGGAAATGCCGCAGTTGTCACTGGCTGTGCTCCACGAGCGCAACCGGCGCGGTTGATTAGGGAAAGCCCGGATTCTAGAGCCTGAGGCTTGTTCCAACTTGACATCCGTCAATGGCTGGTGCGCGCGGTCAAACCCCTGTGCGCGGTTGCCGGGCAAAGATTGCTACAGTCTTGCCCATCCGGTGCGTGCCGGCGCCATAGAAATGCATGGTGCCGGAGGTATCCATTCTTCACTCGTTACTCGTTCAAAGGTTTGCACATGGCACGCATGGTCAACTGCATCAAGCTCGGCACCGAAGCCGAAGGACTCGACTTTCCGCCCTACCCCGGCGAGCTCGGCAAGCGCATCTGGGAAAGCGTCAGCAAACAGGCCTGGGCCGACTGGCTCAAGCACCAGACCATGCTGGTCAATGAAAACCGCCTGAACCTGGCCGACGCCCGCGCCCGCCAGTACCTGGCCCGCCAGATGGAAAACCACTTCTTCGGCTCCGGCGCCGACGCCGCGCAGGGCTACGTGCCCCCGACCGCCTGACATCACGATTTCGGGTGCTGAAGCGCCCGGCCTGAATGACCGCATTCGCCAGTCCGGTGCAATGGCTGCCCGACGGCATCCCGCACAACCCGCGTTTCAACGACCGCTATCGCGGCGACGGCGATGACGGGCGGGGCGGCATCCTGCAGGCGCGCCATGTCTTCCTCGGCGGCTGCGACCTGCCCGGCGCCTGGCGTGACGCGCCCCGCTGGACCCTTCTGGAAACCGGCTTCGGCCTGGGCCTGAACTTCCTGGCCACCTGGCAGGCCTGGCGAGCCGATCCCCTGGCGCCGCAGTTGCTGCACTACGTGGCCATCGAAGCCTGGCCGCCGACGGCCGACGACCTGCAACGCGGCGCGGCCCCCTACCCCGAACTCGCGCCCCTGGCGCACGAACTGGCAGCGCGCTGGACCGGCCTGCTGCCCGGCTTTCACCGCCTGGCCTTCGAAGGCGGCCGGGTGCAGCTGACGCTGTGCATCGGCGAGGTGCGCGCCATGCTGCGCGAGCTGCGTTTCGAGGCCGATTCGGTCTATCTGGACGGCTTCACCCCGGCCCTGAACCCTGACATGTGGGACCCCCACACGCTGAAAGCTGTCAGCCACCTGTGCCGGCGCGGCACCCGCGTCGCCACCTGGACCATCGCGCGCAGCGTACGCGATGGCCTGGCGCAACACGGCTTCATCGTTGAAAAAGCCGCGGGCCTGCCGCCCAAGCGCGACTGCCTGCGCGCCACGTGGGACCCGCCCTGGACCCCGCGCCGCCCCGAGCCCGCCCCGGTGGCGCCCTGGGCAGGAGGCGACCGGCGCGCCCTCGTCATCGGCGCCGGCCTGGCAGGAGCCTCGGCGGCGTACAGCCTGGCGCAGCGCGGCTGGCAGGTGACCGTGTTGGACCGCGCCGGCGCACCGGCTGCGGGCGCCTCTGGCCTGCCGGCCGGCGTGGTGGCGCCCCATGTCTCGCCCGACGACCGCCTGCTCTCGCAGCTCAGCCGCAGCGGCGTGATGGCCACGCTGGCCCGCGCCGCCAACTTGTTGCCCGAGGGTGTGGGCTGGGCCGCCAGCGGTGTGCTGGAGCGGCGCCTGAAAGACAGCCGCGAACTGCCCTCCGACTGGGCGGACCCCGCTTCACCAGGTCACGCCTGGAGCCGTGCTGCCGATGTGGTGCAACGCAACGCCGCCGCCCTGAGCGACGACAGCCCTGCCCACTGGCACGCCCGCGCCGGCTGGGTGCGCGCCCCCGCGCTGGTGGCTGCCATGCTGGCGGCGCCCGGCATCACCTGGCAGGGAAACGCCGCGGTGGCCGCGTTGCGGCTGGATCGCCCTCAAGCGGAGGGCGCCGTTGACGATGGCGAAGGATGGACCGCCCTGGCCGCCGACGGCACGGTGCTGGCCCGGGCGCCCGTGGTCGTCGTGGCGGCAGGCTTCGACAGCCTCGGCCTGCTGGCCAGCACCGACGCGCCCGCGCTGCCGCTCAACCCGCTGCGCGGCCAGCTGCTCTATGGCCCCATGCCCGATGCGCCGCACCCGCTGCCCCCCTTCCCGGTCAACGGGCTGGGCAATTTCATCACCGGGGTGCCGGTGGACGGCACGCCGAGTTGGGTGCTGGGCTCCTCCTTCGAGCGTGGCTGCCGAGAGCCGGTGCTGCGCGAGGCCGACACGGCCGAGGTGGCCGGCAAGCTCGCCGTGCTGCTGCCCGAAAGCGCCCGGGCCCTGGCGCCACAGATTGCCAGCGGCGCCGCCCGCGCCTGGGCCGCCGTGCGCTGCACCGTGCCCGACCGCCTGCCGGTGGTGGGCGCGCTGGATGCCACCGCCCTGCCGGGCCTGTTCGTCAGCACCGGCATGGGCGCGCGCGGCATGACCCTGGCCGTGCTGTGCGGCGAGCTGCTGGCGGCGCAGCTGGAAGGCGAGCCGCTGCCCGTGCCGCTGCGGCAGGCGCGCGCACTGGTGCCTCAACGGCTGCTGCGGCCGTCCTGAGAACTCCTGAAACGATAGCTATCAATGACCACTTTACGCTGGGAAAGAACGAAAATAGCTCGAAAATGAGCCACAAAAGGCCTTGGCGATCGGTGGTCCGCCCGGGATGGCGCCGCAAGGCCGTTTGAGCGGGGGCTCAGGCCTCGCTGGCGCGCCGGATGCCCGGCTCCAGGGCGAAAAACTGCGGGCTGAGTGAAGCCATCGGCGCGCGGAGTTTCTCGATCTCGGACGCCGGCGCATGCACTTCCAGCCGCACGATCTTGGCGATCTGGAGCGCCTGCCCGAGCAACTCGCCGACATTCTGAAGGTGCGCGAGCACGGCCTCGGCATTGGCGTAGCCCTCACGGCAGTGTGCCGTGGTGCCATTGAATGAAAACGCGTAGTGCATGCAACCCGGCTCCGTGCGGGTGCGCTCCACGAACTGGGGACCGAGCGCCTTGAACGCCGCGAGTTGGCCTTCCGGCACTTCGAAATAGGGCACCAGCGTGCAACAGGTATCAGGCTTGAACATGTTTTTGTCTCCAGCATTTTTGTCCGGGCAAACTCGCCCGAGGGCCATTCTGCGCGCAATGGCCGAATGCTGGAAGCTTATCGCGCGGCCGGCGTGGGTTACTCCTAAAGGAATAGCGTCAAATGACCGTTTTACGCGGGGATGGGGCAATTTTCATCGAAAATCCGGCCGCATGCGCCGACTGGATCCCGCCTCACCGATAAGGCGTTCCGTCCTTGTGCACAAACGTCCACGCGCCATCCACCAGCACGGCCACGAGGTCGTCATCGGGATAGCTGCCTTCGTCGCCTGGCGTCCGGTCGCCGACTTCGAGGTACACGACGTCCTCGGTGGTTTCGTTGATCAGGCGGTGGGCGTTGCCCGTGCCGGCCTTGAACCCCGCGCACTGGCCGGGCGAGAGCTGGTGCCGCCCTTCATCAGTGTGCAGCGTGGGCCGGCCTTGCAGGATGTAGATGAACTCGTCCTGGCGCGTGTGGGCGTGGCGAAGGGCCGACACCGCCTGGGGCGCCAGGCGCGTGAGGTTGACGCCGAAGTTCGTCAGCCCGAAGACTTCACCCAGCTGGCGCTTCTCCCGGCCCGCCATGCGCGACGCGAAGGGCTCGGGGTAGACCGATGGCTTGCTGCGCGGTGGCACGTCGGCAGCGATGACGGCGACTGGATTCGGTTTTTTCGACATGCGGGTTTGCGAGTTCGATTGAAGCGGTAGCGTTGAAATGCATCGGGCGGCGGATCCATCCGATGGCATGGCACTTCAGATGCGCCGGGTTTCGGGCGTCTGGGCCGCAATGGTGGCCGAACCATCCAGGAACTTCTGAAAACCGATGCTGAAGGCGTTCTTTCGGTCCTTCCACACGCGCTGCATGCCGGGGCGTCGAAAGGCCCACAGCAGGTTCTCGCGGTGGCCGATCCAGAAGTCGTCATCGACCAGACCCGATTGCCATTGAAAGTAGACGTTCTCGTAACGCCGCAGAAAGCTGAGCATCACGTAGCTGTATTGCGTGAACTCGTCTTCGGTTAGGTCGTCGGGGGTGTTCCACCCGATGCGAACGATCCGCGACAACTCGGCATTGGACCCGATCAGCGCGGCCATTTCGGCCAGCGCCGCAGTGGCCAGGTAGTAGGTCTGCGAGCGTGTTGCCTTGGCTCCCGCCTTCACCTGCAGCGCGAGATACACCACGCTCAGCGCGACGAAGAGCGTTCCGAATACGCCGGCAACCGCCGAAACAGCACCCCAGTCCATCAACACACTCCTTGTTCGGGCAACGTTGGAAGCCAGCCGACCGCAAACAAGCGCAGTGTAGAGACAATCGGCCGCACGCGCCGCCTACACCGTGGGTTCGATTCGATTTCGCTGCGGGTCCGGAACCGCGCTCCCGCGCTACTTACCACAAAGCCGGGTTGCGGAATGGTTCAACACACTGCGGGCGCTCCCGCCGGGGCTGGATGGGCTGGCCGTTCAGCGACTGGCCGAGCCACCCATGCGGCATCGACAAGGCCACCGGCGAGCGAATCACGCCCTCTGAAAGCGGCGCAAATCCAAATCGGCCGTAGTACGCCGGATCGCCATACGTGATCGCGACTGTAGCGCCCTGGCCCGCCAACACCTCCAGCCCGAACCGGATGAGCGCCTGCCCGAGGCCGGCTCCCTGGTGCGCGGTGGCCACCGCCACCGGCGCGAGCATGTAAACCCGGGCGTCGTCGGCGAAGCGAAGTCGTGTGAAGAAGATGGCGCCGATAAGCGCCTCGCCCTGCGTGGCGCCGAAGGCCATCACATCGAGGTCGTCGATGGCGGCGCCCAACTGGTCGGCCAGGTCTCCGATCAGCAAGCCCTCGCCCTCTCCTTCGGACGCGCCGAACGTCGAACGGAAGAGGCTCGCGAGCGCCTTCTGGTTGTCCCTGCCGATTTTTTCAAACTTCATCCGGGTTCCTCGCGGTGGTCACCGCCAAGGGTGAAATGCCAGATCGTTGTGAAGCCCAACGTTTGACATGTGCGGCTTGCCGAAGGCAAGTCCGCTGGATGGAATGGATGGGCGTCACGCGGGATGGGCTGAGAACCGAACACCTAGCGCACGTGCGACCTTGAGAATGGTGTCGAGGCGGGGTTTGGCCCCTGGAGCAAGGGCTTTGTAGAGACTCTCACGGCCGAGCCCAGCATCTTTGGCCACCTGAGCCATGCCTTTGGCTCGCGCGACGTCGCCAAGCGCCAGCAACAGAAGGTCTGTGTCTCCGGTTTCAAGAACCGCCGTCATGTACTCGGCGATCGCATCTTCATCTGTGAGGTATCGAGCCGCATCAAACGGAAGAAGCTTTGCCTTGGTTTTGGACGTAGTCATCATTCAAGCTCCAACTGTTGCAAGATCTTTTGGGCTCGCTTGATATCTCTTGCCTGGGTTGACTTATCACCGCCAGCGAGCATGACGATGAGGATATTCTGGCGTTTTGTGAAGTACAGGCGATAGCCTGGCCCGAATGCGATGCGCATTTCGGACACCTCACCGCCAACGGGTTTCCAGTCGCCAAGGCTTCCCGTCTCGGCCAGGCGCAGCCTTGCGACGATGCGCAACTGCGCCTTAACGTCCTTCAGGCCATCAAGCCAGTCCTGGAACTCTTGCGTCTGCCGTACCGTGAACATGGCCACATAGTATCCATTTGGATACGTCTGTCAAGTGCAGACACCGGGACTTTGTGACGCCCAACGTTTGAGATGTGAGGCAAACACCGGCTTGCCGGTGTCTATCCTCTCGATCGAAGGGTTAGAGATCACGCAGCCCGAGCTCGGAGATTGACTGTGCCAAGAGGGCCTTTGACTCTCGATCGTGATCTGGATACTGCGAACGTGCTCCGTTTGCACTTCCTGCGGGATGAATCATTGGCAGCACAAACGTAGAGCGCCACCGAAAGCGCTGCCCAACCATGTGAGGCACTTTCACGCTGCTTGGGCGAGCAATGCCGATCACACGCGAGCAAAAGCCCGGTTCGGCGGCTTCCTGCATAGACAGAAATGCCTTCCATGAAAGACCACCTAGGCAAACGAGCAGCTTGGGTTTGACGAGTTCAAGTTGTCGCTCCAGAAACGGCAGGCAGTTCTTGACTTCGCCTGCGCTCGGCATGCGGTCTGTTGACGCGCCCGGACGACGACCTGGGAAGCACTTTGTGACTGATGTTTGATAGACGGTGCGCTCAAAGTTTGAAAGACCTGATGCAGCGAACTGCGCTTTGATGGACTTGCCGGCGTCGCCTTGAAAGGGAGCCCTTTTGTCGTATTCGGTCTTTCCAGGAGCTTGACCCAACAAAAAGATGGGATAGCCAACTCCACCACTAAAGATTGGTCGTGGCTCGACGCCGTACTTGCATAGAGTGCTTTCGCACCTGCGGCAGATCTGAATGCTTTCTTCCAACGTTGAAAGAGTCACTGTGGTTTTCCTGATCTCTAACGTGAAGATGACCGGACCACAACCGTTTGCGGCGAAGCCGCCTCCTGCAGGTTTGGGTCCGTGTCGATTGACATGTTATGCCGCGGCCAAGTATGGCTGGAAGAGTGTCTTGAGTTCACGATTCTCCTTACCGAACCAGTCTATGAGGCCTTCCACATTTTCTTCGGCCGTCGCGTAGTCTCGATCATGCGGGTTGTTTTGCCCGCCCGCAATCCGGTCAATCAGCCGCTGGAGCTTCCACGCACCGTTTACGAAGGCCTTCGCTTTCTCTTCAACATCCGGCATGTCAAGGTGACCCTGTTGCTCGATCTCCCACTTGAATGTGTCAATGCGCTCCGTGAGCTCCCGACTTCGGGTCACTTCACCCATGTGATACAGAGTCCAGTAAGTCGAGCAGTACTTCGAGAAATGATGCATGGACTGGAATACCTGCAAGCGCAACGGGCGACGGCTTTCGCGAACTGCAATGGCGTTGGCACGATCTGCAGCCGCTCTTTGCCCGCGCGCGTAAATCGCAGAGAGCACAGAAATCAGCAATGCGATGGTCGCAATGACGTCGGAGACCTTGATGTCTGGATCAAGCGGCATAACGTTCGAGCTAAGCTGGCACCGACGGCATGGCGCGCTGGACAGCAAGCGCAAAATGGGCCGAAGGCCCAGCGCTTGATGGCCGGCGCGCCATGCCGTTGGGGCTCAGCTTGAGCGAGGGGTTAGGCATCACTTGGCATACGCGCGAATGGAGACATTGAACTACACAACCACATGAATGCCGTACTTCTCTACAAATCGGGCCCGATCCGCTTCTGATGGCAGATGGTCAAGGCTCAGGAGGTCTCGCAGAAATCCTTCCGATGGACCTCCTGGCGCATTGATCACTAGCAAGTGGCTGTCGGAGAGGGCTTGGAACCTGCGATGTACGTTAGGCCCAGCGATGACGAGATCTCCTGGCTTGGCAACGACAACTTCTTTGTCAATGCCGAACTCGACCTCTCCAGTGATGACGTAGAAGATCTCGTCGTCTTCTTCATGGAAATGCCAAGGCGCACCGTTCCCTTGCTTCAAGTAGCTATCAAAAATTGAAACCCGGCCATCTGTGTCTGAACCGGTTGCTAGAAATGTTGTTAAGTCGCCAGTTGACTGAGAATGTTTTTCAGCCTTCTCGCCGCATACAAATTTGTACCGCATTGACTAGATCCTCGGTAAGTGAGTGGAGTTGGTTGTGATGCCTAACGCCGAGTTCAGCGGCAGTTTTTAAGTTGTGGTTTTATGGAATACTTTTGCGCAGCAAAACCATAAAACCGCGACTTAAAAACTGTCCAGCACCGAAGGTGCGATGCTGGAACGACTTGTTAGTGCAGGAATTCACTGCATACTAACCTTAAACAAAGAATAATTAATATTGATAATTTTTAGGTTTAAGAAAATTAAAATATTCTAATAGCTACTTTCTACGATTTGTTTGATTTTTACAGCTTTTTCAAAATGGTCTAACTTATGCGTCTCTATCCACCATTTTGCAGCCTCCATAAGCAACTCTGGATTGTCATTTTTATTTGCGAAAAAAGCATAAAAAGACACCCCAACAGAGTTACCTTTTGATGATATTTTTTTGTTACAAACCTCAATAATTTTGTTTTTTAGCTCGGCTCTCATTTTTCACCATTAAATAGTAAAATTCTTTATATTCTAAAGCTTTACGAATTGCACAAGCCTAAACGGCACTTGTGCACTAACGCCTTGCTAACCGGCGGATGTGACTTTGCAAATGTGTGGTAAGGTTTTGCGAAGCAAAACCACACATTTGCAAAGGCGCAGCCGTCCAGCGAACGCAGTGAGCGAGGTTGAGCAACTTGTTAGGCGAAATGCTCACACTCATTTATATCTTATTTCTCAATGTATCTGGTCAATTGAATCTTTAGTTTCGCGTAAGGTTTTAATCTTTATATCAGACATAGAGGAGTTTCTTGTCTCAAACCAGTTATTTAGTTGAGATACTTCATTCCGTGTCAATTTTTTATAAGAAGTTATCATCAAATTTCTCTTCTCTGGTACTTGCCACCAGGCAACGATAGAATTTTGCCAGTCAGAAATGTTGTCATCAGTAGCATCAGGAAATCGAGAAGGAACTTTCAAAAGTTCGATCATAGAATCTTGAGAGCCTTCGATGATGCGATTATGGACCAGTGACATTTCAGATGGCCGACCTTCAAAAAAATCTTCAGCCCCACCTTTGCACCCGACTAAAAACAGTAATGCACATAATGAATAGGTGATTATGGTTAAGTATTTAGCCATCAAGATCTCTCATCATAATCTTCGCCTAACGCAGAAGTCAGCGGCGCCGGAACGGCGTCCGCTGGACTGCCGGGTTATACGGCTGGCGGTAATACGGAGTGACCATGCTTGAACTAGACAAGATTCACTGTGGCGATAACTGCGACCTACTTGGGCAACTGCCGAGGGAGTGCATTGATTTGGTGGTGACAAGCCCGCCATACGATGACCTGCGCACCTACGGCGGACACTCTTGGGACTTCTACGGAGTGGCGTGGCAACTGAAGCGCGTGCTGAAGCCGGGAGGCGTGATTGTGTGGGTGGTTGCCGATGCTACGAAGGACGGCAGCGAGACCGGCACAAGCATGGAGCAGGCGCTGCACTTCAAGCGGTTGGGACTGAACCTGCACGACACGATGATTTACCAGAAGCTGAATTACCTCCCGCAAAACGCGGCGACACGCTATGACCAGTGCTACGAATTTGTTTTTGTCTTTTCGGCTGGCACGCCGAAGACCGGCAACATGCTGCGCGACCGAAAGAACGCCAAGGCAGGGCAAACACTCCTGACCGGAGGCAGAAAGAATGCGGATGGCGTTCTGCACGATAAGCGCGTGCTGACGTGCGCGGAAGCGGGAATGCGCAGCAATGTGTGGCCCATTGCGGTAGGAGGAGAGGCAAGCGACCACCCGGCACCAATGCCTGAATCTCTGGCGCGTGACGTGGTGGCGACGTGGAGCAATGCGGGTGATTTGATTTGCGATCCATTCAGCGGCAGCGGCACCACAGCAAAGGCAGCGAAGGAGTTGGGGCGTAGGTTCTTGGGCTTTGAGATCAACCCGGAATACTGCGCGATTGCAGAGCGGCGGATAGCACAGCAGGTGCTGGAACTTGAAGCCGTATAACGCCTGAATTAAGCCGCGCCTTGGCGTCGGCTTGAATGAAATGTTGGGCCGCTGGCCCGGAGGAACCATGAAAAATCTACATGTGGCAAAGAGCCCGATCACGAACAGGATTTTCTGCGGAAGCGTGTTGAAGGACGGGATGACGTGGGCAAGCAATAAGACTGACGTTACCGGCGAAGCCTGTGCTGCTGTTGCGCAGCATGTGCTTGAACGAGGGGAGCCAGTCGTAGTTACAGCGAACGGTGAGCCTGAGTACGAAATCACGGTGCGAAGCCTGCGGCCCAACGCAAAAGTCAGCGGCGCCGGCACGGCGTCCGCTGGACTGCCGGGTTATGCCGCTGGTGGAAACGGAGAACGGGAATGACAGACTACAAGAGCATGTTTGAGCAGGCATTACGGACGCTGGCCGCGATTGATGATGCGCTTGGCATAGGCGATGACGGATGCGGAGACCCTGACCAGACGCTTACCGCGATTGAGGAACTGAAGGCTATCCAAAAAATGGAACCCCCACAACTACGCAAGATTCACCCGCTAGATTTTCCGATTGAGGTTTTTCTCGCTGACCTGACAACACGACCGGCAAACATCATCCGTGCGGAACTGGCGGGGTTCGCCTCATACGCCGGAACTGGAACATTCGACATTGAGCCCCCATTTACCGTGCGCCACTTGTGCATGTTCAGCCGCAGCGAAATGCGGAAATGGCCGAACTTCGGGCGCAAGTGCCTAAACGAAGTGGAGGAAACGCTGCGGGCCAGAGGGTTGCAGTTGTGGGAAAACCACGACGAAAGATCGCTCCGCCTGCTGCGTGAGCATAAGGAGTATTTCAAATGACGACAGTAACCCGAGAAATGATTGGCGCTGCCCATGACGTGACACTGGCGAAAGGCGACTTCGTTCTTTCCGCCGCGCTGCTGGAGCGCATCTATCTGGCGATGGAGCAGGCAGCGCCACCGCCACAAACGCCGTTTGACACCTGCCCAACGTGTGAGGCGCTGGCCCGCACGGTGATGATGGATCAGACGGGTGCGGCATAACGTAATGTAGTTCGTCGGATAAACCGGCCAGCCCAGGATATCCGACGGGATAAGCACAACGACCCACCCGGATGCGACTTGCACCACAGGCCGGCAATCCGCTTGACAACAGGCTTTCGCGGCGAAATACTGTATACATTCACAGTTTTCGGTGACATCATGAACCCTGTCATCTATGTTCCCCAATCGAAGCGCCTGCTGGAGCAGTTGTGCGAGGTATTGCGCTACAAGCACTATAGCTTCAAGACCGAGCAGGCCTACTGCTATTGGGTCCGGTTTTTCGTCCGTTGGTGCGGGCGCGTCGGGCCAATGCGGCATCCGCGCGACATGGGAGCGGCGGAGGTGACGCAGTTCCTGACCATGCTCGCCAATGAGCGCCGGGTGTCGGTGTCCACGCACAACCAGGCGCTCAGCGCCTTGCTCTTCTTGTACCGGGATGTGCTCGGCATCGATCTGCCCTGGCTTGCCGAGGTGCAGCGCCCGACCCGGCCCAGGCGCATTCCATCGGTCTTGACGAAGGCCGAGGTGGCGGCCCTCTTGGGCACCATGGAGGGCGAGACGGCTTTGCTGGGCAAGCTCCTGTATGGCACGGGCATGCGCTTGATGGAGGGCTTGCGCCTGCGCGTCAAGGATGTGGATTTTGACCGCCAGGTGCTGGTGGTGCGTCAGGCCAAGGGCGGGAAGGACCGAGTGGTGATGCTGCCGAAGTCCCTGCAAGAAGCCCTCAAGGCGCAGATGGCGCGCGCGCGTGCCGTCTGGTCGCATGATCGCGTGGTGGGAACTGCAGGTGTGGAGGTGCCCGACGCGCTGGCGGTCAAATACCCCGATCTGGGCTGTCGGTGGGGCTGGTTCTGGGTGTTTCCTTCGCCCAGGTTGTCGGTTGATCCCCGCTCTGAGGTCGAGCGCCGGCATCATTTGTACGAGGAGCGTTTGCAGCGTGCCATCAAGTTGGCCAGCGCCGCGGCGCGAATTGCCAAACCGGTCTCGGTGCACACTCTGCGCCATTCCTTCGCCACGCATCTGCTGCAGGCGGGCACCGACATTCGCACGGTGCAGGAACTGCTGGGCCATTCAGACGTGTCCACCACCATGATCTACACCCACGTGCTGAAGGTAGCGGCGGGCGGCACGGCCAGCCCGCTGGATGCATTGATGGCGGCTTGATGGCCTATCTTCAGCCAAGCGAAAGCCCAGACGAGCATCAAAAACAATAGCTGCTCGTGGCCATTTGACGCTGGGAAGGCCCTGTTTTCATCGGAGTTTTCGGTTTGGAAACGCTCCCGGACGCCTTTCAGACGGCTATGTGCCCTCCCGGCGACAGCGCCCAACCTCCTCCCGTCCTAGACTCCGCCCAAACCACCGAGGAGCCCCCCATGCCCACCTTTTCCACCCTCCAAATCGCCCCCGACCCCGCCAACCCCCGCATCGCCCGCCTGCTGCTGAACCGTCCCGAGCGGCTCAACGCGATCAACGACGCCACGCCGCGCGAGATTCGCTCCGCCGTGGAATGGGCCAATGCCGAGCCGGGCATCCATGTCATCGTGGTCGAGGGCGCGGGCAAGGGCTTTTGCGGCGGCTACGACCTCACCCAGTTTGGCGAGGGCGAGATCGACCACCCCTGCCAGCAGGAGCGCGCCCCGTGGGACCCGATGGTCGATTACGCCTTCATGAAGCGCAACACCGAAGACTTCATGACGCTGTGGAAGAGCGCCAAGCCCACCATTGCCAAGGTGCACGGCGCGGCGGTGGCCGGTGGCAGCGACATTGCCCTGTGTTGCGACCTGCTGGTGATGGCCGAGGACGCGCGCATCGGCTACATGCCCACGCGCGTCTGGGGCTGCCCCACCACCGCGATGTGGACCTATCGCCTGGGCCCCACGCGCGCCAAGCAGCTGATGTTCACCGGCGACGTGATCGACGGCCGCACCGCCGCCGCCTGGGGCCTGGCCAACGAGGCGGTGCCGGCCGACCAGCTGGAGGCCACCGTGATGAAGCTGGCCACCCGCATCGCCGCCGTGCCGGCCAGCCACCTGGCCATGCACAAGCTGGTGGTCAACCAGGTGATGCTGACCATGGGGCTGGAGCAGTCGCAGCAGATGGCCACGGTGTTCGACGGCATCACGCGCCACAACCCCGAGGGCGTGTGGTTTCGCCGCTATGCGCAGGAAAACGGCTTCAAGGCGGCGGTGCAGTGGCGCGACGGCGGCCAGCCGATCCCCGAGGGCGACGAGGCCCGCGCGCTGATCCGCGAGATGGAGGCGCGCAAAGGCACGGGGGGACAAACCCCTTGAATCGCCCTAAAATACGTGGAATAGCCATTTCAGAGGTTTTCTAATGTTGTCTGTCACCTCCGTGGAAGCCCAGAGCCGTTTTGGCGAGTTGATCGACCGCTCGCAGCGCGAACCCATCGCCGTCACGCGCCGGGGGCGCACGGTGGCTTACGTCGTGTCCGGGCACGACATGGAGGAGCTGTCCAACGTCAAGCAACGGCGGCAAGAGGCCGCCCTTTGGTACGCGCAATACCGTGCGCAAGCACTGCCGGCGGACATGGCCCAGGCCGCCGCCGTCTTGACCGACGACGACATCACCCAATTGGTCAATGAGCTTCGATAGACGGGTCGTGGTCGATACGGGGGTCTTGATCAGCGCCGCGATCCGCCCGCAGTCGATTCCCGCGCTGGCCCTGGAAAAGGCCTTGCTGCTGTTCGAAGTGTGCGCGTCCCGCTCGACGCTGGCGGAGCTGCAGCGTGTGCTGATGGCCGAGCGCTTCGAGCGCTACCGCCACCTGGCCAGCCGGGAGCAATTCCTGGAAGGTTTTGTGCAGCGGGCCCGCCGCTTCGAGGTGAGCCTCACGGTCACCGACTGCCGCGATCCGGGCGACAACCAGTTTCTGGAACTGGCTGAAACCGCCGAGGCGGAACTGATCGTCTCCAGCGATGCCGATCTGCAGGTTCTGCACCCCTGGCGCGGCATCCCGATCCTGCCGCCATCGGCGTTTCTTCTGGGCGTTCGCTGATCGCGGCCAGGCGGGGCGGCGCGCTCCCACCCGGCCTGTCCCCAAGGCGTCAAACGCATGGTTTGCGAGCATGGCGCCTGCCGGCACGTGCGGCCTACGATGACCGGGCAAACTACAACATCCGGAGACGCCCCATGAAGAAGACCACACACGCCCGCCGGGCCTTGTCCTGCATGACCACGGCCTTGATCACCGGCCTGGCGGCCACCGGCGCACTGGCCCAGACGCCCGCCCCCGCGCCGACCTTTGCCACGCCGCCGGCCCCGCCCACCGCCGAGAGCACCGACCCGGTCAAGCTGGGCTGGATGGTGGGCTCGCCGCCGCCGCCGGACCGCATCATCCGCTGGGCCGACGGCTCGTTCTACACCTTCCCCAAGTTCCGCTGGTCCTTCTCCAACTTCCGCCAGCTCGGCCCGACGACCAATGTCTCGCGCGGCCTGGGCGCGCCGGTGCCGCTGCCGCGCGCCGAGCGCGACGACCTCGACGCGGTGACCTTCACCCCCCTGGGCAAGACCGACCCCATGACCTGGGGCCAGGCCTTCAACGCCAACTTCACCGATGGCGTGGTGGTGCTGCACAAGGGCCGCGTGGTGTACGAGCGCTACGGCGGCGCGCTGCGGGTGGACGGCCAGCACATCGCGCAATCGGTCACCAAATCCTTCTTCGGCCTGATCGGGCAGATCCTGGTGGCCGAGGGCAAGCTCGACGAAAACGCAAAGGTGGCGCAGTACGTGCCCGAGCTGAAAGACAGCGCCTTCGGTGACGCCACCATCCGCCAGGTGCTGGACATGCGCACCGGCCTCAAGTACAGCGAGAACTACGCCGACCCCAAGGCCGAGATCTGGGACCACGTGCGCGCCGGCGGCGTGCTGCCGCGCCCCCCGGGCTACGCGGGGCCGCAGAGCTTCTACGACTTCCTGAAGACCGTGCAGAAGGAAGGCGAACATGGCGGCCCCTTCGCCTACAAGACGGTGAACAGCGACACCATCGGCTGGGTGATCCGCCGCGTGACGGGCAAGTCGGCCGGCGAGAACCTGTCGGACCGGGTCTGGCGCAAGCTGGGCATGGAGCAGGACGCCTACATCGCGGTGGACAGCGTGGGCACCGAGTTCGCGGGCGGCGGCCTGAACACCGGCCTGCGCGACCTGGCGCGCTTCGGCGAGATGATGCGCAACGACGGCCAGTTCGCCGGCCAGCAGATCATCCCCAAGGCGGTGGTGGACGACATCCGCAAAGGCGGCGACAAGGCGGCCTTCCCCGCCAGCTACACCACCCTGCCCGGCTGGAGCTACCGCAACATGTGGTGGGTGTCGCACAACGAGCATGGCGCCTATGCCGCACGGGGCATCCACGGCCAGACGGTCTACGTCGACCCGAAGGCGGAGATGGTGATTGCGCGTTATGCGTCGTTCCCGCAGGCGGCGAATGCCTTCAACGACCCGACGTCGCTGCCCGCCTACCATGCCATCGCCAAACACCTGATGGCGAACCCACGCTGAACGCTCCTGTTTATGTAGCATCTACTGACCATTCGACGCTGGGATCAGGCCATTTTTGTCATATTTTTGCTAAAAAAGGCCCTCCAGGGCTGCCGGACGGCTCCTCGGACGCCGCAGGAGCTGTCCCGGAGGTGGCCCGGGCGATGGCGCTATGCTCGCGCCCATGTACGCGCACCACTTCGGCCTGACGCAGGACCCTTTCTCCATCGCGCCTGACCCGCGGTACCTCTTCATGAGCGAGCGCCACCGCGAGGCGCTGGCGCACCTGTTGTACGGCGTGGCGGCCCCCGGCAGCGCGATGGGCGGCGCGGGCGGCGGCTTCGTCCTGCTGACCGGCGACATCGGCACCGGCAAGACCACGGTGTGCCGCTGCTTCCTGGAGCAGATCCCCGAAGGCTGCCATGTGGCCTACATCTTCAACCCCAAGCTGACGGTGACGGAGCTGCTGCAGTCGGTCTGCGAGGAGTTCCACATCCCCGTGCCGCCGGCCGACGGCGGCGTGGTCACGGTCAAGAACTACATCGACGCGCTGAACGCCTTCCTGCTGCAGTGCCACGCGGCCGGCCAGAGCAGCGTGCTCATCATCGACGAGGCACAGAACCTCAGCGCCGACGTGCTGGAGCAGCTGCGCCTGCTGACCAACCTGGAAACCAGCGAGCGCAAACTGCTGCAGATCGTGCTGATCGGCCAGCCCGAGTTGCGCGGCATGCTGGCGCGCCCGGAGCTGGAGCAGCTGGCGCAGCGCGTGATTGCACGTTTTCATCTGGACGCGCTGAGCGATCCCGAGTCCATCCAGTACATCGAGCACCGGCTGGCCGTGGCCGGGCACACCGGGCCGCTGCCCTTCGATGCGGCCGCGCTCAAGCGCATCCACCGCCTGTCGCGCGGCGTGCCGCGGCGCATCAACCTGCTGGCCGGCCGCGCGCTGCTGGGCGCCTGGGCCACCGGGCAACACCAGGTGAACCTCGCCGTGGTAGACAAGGCCGCGGCCGAGGTGTTCGGGCCGGACGTGGTGGCCGCACCGGCGGCCCGTGCGCGGCCCAAGCCGTGGCTGGCCGTGTCACTGGGGCTGCTGGCCGGCGCCGGGCTGACTGGCCTGCTGGTGTGGGGGGTGCGCGCCCCGGCCACGGGCCCGGCCACACCCCTGCCCGCCTCGGCCGCCAGCGCCGCGCCGCCGATGGCGCGGCCTGCCAGCACCGCGCCCACCGTGGCACCGGTGGCATCGGCGTCCAGTGCCGCGTCGGCCGCCTTGCCGGCGATGGCGGCCTCATCGCCCGTCAGCGCAGGCAGCGAATGGCTGGCTGCCCTGCCCCGCGACATCCAGACCGCCTGGCGCCAGCTGGCCTCGGCCTGGCAGCTGCCCGCCACGGCCGGCGATCCCTGCCAGGCGGCGGCCGCCCAGCAGCTGCTGTGCTACCGCGCGGTGAACCTGAGCCTGCCGCTGATCCGCCAGCTGGGCCGCCCCGGCATCCTGACGCTGCAGCGCGGCGACGAGCCGCCGGTCCATGCGGTGCTGAGCGGCCTGAACGAGCAGACGGCCACTTTCCAGGTGGACGGCCAGGCGCGCACCGTGCCCCTGCTGGCACTGGGCACGCTGTGGCGCGGCGATTTCGCCACCTTCTGGCGCCCGCCACCCGGCTACACCGGCGAGCTGGCCGACCGCGCCGGTGGCCCGACGGTGGACTGGATCGCCCGGCGCCTGTCGCGCATCGACGGCGCGCCGCTGCCCCCGGCTTCGGGCGTGGTTCTGGACCTGGCGCTGAAGGCGCGGCTCCAGGCCTTCCAGCGCGCCCACGGCCTGCGCGCCGACGGGCGCCCCGGCCCGCTGACCCTGATGCAGCTCAGCCACGCCACCGGCGGGGACGAACCCCGCCTGGCCACCGAATCCCGATAAGCCCATGTCCTACATCCTCGATGCCCTCAAGCGCGCCGATGCCGAGCGCGGCCGCGGCCAGGTGCCCGGCCTGAATGCGCAACCGCTGGGCGCCAGCCCGGAGCCGTCCGGGTCACGCCGGCCCCGTTCAGCCGGCCCTTGGCTGGCCTTGTTGGCGGTGGGCGTGCTGGCCGCGGCGGCTGCCGGGTTCTGGTTCTGGCGGGCACCCGCCCCGGTGGCGGCTCCGCCTGCGCCCGTGATCGCGGTCGCCCCAACCGCGCCGGTCACGGCCCCCCCTGTGATCAGCGTGCCGCCGGAAGCGGCCCCCGTGGCCTCGCCGGAGGTGCCCCCCGCGCCCGCGCCGCGGCCCGCTGTTGCACCACCCCCTGCGGCATCGGCGGTCGCGCGCCCGCCCGTGGCCCGCGCGGCCTCCGCACCCGCCGTGGCCGTGTCTGCCGCCCAAGCGGCGTCCGCTGCCCCCTCGGCCGAGGCCGCCGCGCCTGCGCAGCCGGCCCCCGCTGCCGCACCCCAAGCCCGTGCGGCGGCGAGCAAGGCGCGTGGGGCTGCCAGCGCCGCTGCAGAAGCCCTGCCCACGGCGCCGATGCTGGCGGAGGTGCCCGAATCCGCCCGGCGCGGCCTGCCAACGCTGAACGTGACCGGCGCGGTGTACTCGGAAAACCCCGCCCAGCGGCTGCTGCTGGTCAACGGCCTGGTGTTGCCGCAGGGCGCGACGGCCGCGCCCGAGGTGGTGATCGAAGAAATCCGTGCCCGCAGCGCCACCTTCAACTTCCGCGGCACCCGCTTCCGCGTCGGCTTCTGAGGAGCGCCCACCCATGGCGATTGAACTCAGCAAACAAGCCCGCGCTGACGCCATCGTGTCCATCGAGCGCTGGTTCCGCGAAGAGCGCGACGAGAAGATCGGCAACATCGCCGCGGGCGCGCTGCTCGGCTTCTTTCTGGAGGAGCTGGGCCCGGTGGTCTTCAACCAGGCCGTGGCGCAGGTGCAGGAACGGCTGCAGATGCGCATCATGGAGCTCGACATCGAGATCCATGAGGACGAGTTCCAATACTGGCGCCGGCGCGAGCGCGCCGCCCGTGGCCGGTGAGCACCCCGGTCGAGCCCGTTCTGCGGGCCGAGGGCCTGTCCGCCGCGTTTGGCCCGCGTGAGCTGTTCAGCGGCCTCTCGCTGCAACTGCCGCCGGGCGTGACGTTGGTGCGCGGCGGCGATGGCCGCGGCAAGACCACCTTGCTGGAGCTGCTGGCCGGGCTCACACCGGCCCGCACCGGCACCCTGCACATCGGAAGCCTGGATCTGGCCACGCACGCCGACGCCTACCGCGCCCAGGTCTTCCTCACGCGGCCGGCCACCGCGGCGCTCGACCAGACCACACCGGCCGACTGGTTCGATGCCATGGGACAGCGCTATGAAGGGTTCAACGTCGCGGCGATCGACGAACTGGCCGAGGGCCTGGGCCTGGGCCCGCATCTGGCCAAGCCCGGCACCATGCTGTCGGCCGGCACGAAGCGCAAGGTCTGGCTGGCTGGCGCCTTTGCCAGTGGTGCGGCCGTGACCCTGCTGGACGAGCCCTTTGCCGCGCTGGACAAGGCGTCGATCGGCTTCGTGCTGGAGCTGCTGGACGACGCGGCCGCCGGTTCGGCGCGCGCCTGGGTGGTGGCCGACTACGAAGCGCCACGCGGCGTGCCGCTGGCGGCCGAGGTGGACCTGGGCGACTGAGCCAAGTCCCGACGCCAGGGCTCAGCCGGCTTCGGCTGACTGCGTCTGGAAACGCCAGGTGTCCTCGCACATCTGCAGCAGGCTGCAACGTGCCTCCCAGCCCAGGATGCGCCGCGCCTCGTCGGCATTGGCCCAGAACGCGGGCAGATCCCCCGCGCGCCGGGGCGCAAAGCGGTGGGCAATCGTGCGACCGCTGGCCTGCTCGAAGGCCCGGACCATCTCCAGCACACTGTGGCCCTGGCCCGAGCCCAGGTTCAGCGTCAGGCAGCCGGGGGTCTTCTCCAGGTGCTGCAAGGCGCTGACGTGGCCAGCCGCCAGATCGGTGACGTGGATGTAGTCGCGCACGCCGGTGCCGTCAGGGGTGTCGTAGTCGTTGCCCCAGACATTCAGAAACTCCCGCCGTCCGGTGGCGACCTGCGCGATGAAGGGCATCAGATTGTTCGGAATGCCGCGAGGGTCTTCCCCGATCAGGCCGCTGGCGTCCGCCCCCACCGGGTTGAAGTAGCGCAGGATGCCCACGCGCCAGTCGGCATCGGACTGGTGCAGGTCGCGCAGCATGTCTTCGACCATCAGCTTGGTGCGGCCATAGGGGTTGACCGGCGCCAGCGGATGCGCCTCGGTGTAGGGCAGAAACTGCGGTGTGCCGTAGACGGTGGCCGAGGAGCTGAAGACGAGGGTCTTCACCCCGGCTGCCTGCATGGCCTGCATCAGGACCAGGCTGCCGGCAACGTTGTTGCTGTAGTACTCCAGCGGTTTCTCCGACGACTCGCCGACGGCCTTCAGCCCGGCAAAGTGCAGCACGCCCTGGATGGCCTGCGACTGGAACAGGCGATCGAGCAGCGCACGGTCGCGCACGTCGCCCTGCACGCCCTCCAGCGGCTGCCCGGTGATGCGCTCGATGCGCGCCAGCGCCTGCGGGCTGCTGTTGCAGAAGTTGTCGAGCACCACGAGGCGGTAGCCCGCGCGCTGGAGCGCCACACAGGTGTGGGCACCGATGTAGCCGGCGCCGCCGGTGATGAGCAGGGTGGCGGGTTCAGGGCGTGCAGACATGGAACAGTGTGGTTTGGCGCTTGGGTTGCTGATTGTCGCCCGGTGGCAGGCCCGACGGTTCGCGGCGGCGGCGCATTTCACGATGTCCTGACAATCTGCACAGGTGCCCGCGTAAACTTGCCCCAATCCCGGGACCGACCGGCCCCTGTTTGATCCCCGCCTCAGGCGACCTTTCCATGACCGACCGAAACGCCGTGAACGACCTCATCCCTGTCATCCTGTCCGGTGGCGCCGGCACCCGCCTGTGGCCGATCAGCCGCGAGTCCAGCCCGAAGCCCTTCATAAAGCTGCCCGACGGCCAGAGCCTGATCGAGAAGACCTACGAACGGGCGCTGTCGCCCTTGGGCGTCGCCGAGGTGCTGACGGTGACCAACCGTGATTACTACTTCCGCTGCAAGGACGAATACCAGCTGGCCGGAGAAGCCGCTTCGTCCGGCGTGCCGGCCGGTTTTCTGCTGGAGCCGTTGGGCCGCAACACGGCGCCCGCCATCGCGCTGGCCGCGCTGTATGTGCGCTGGCAGCACGGGCCGGACGCGGTGATGCTGGTGCTGCCCTCCGACCACCTCATCGCCGACCTGGCTGGCTTCAGCGAGAACGTGGCCCAGGCCGCGGCCCTGGCGAACGCAGGGTGGCTGGTGACCTTCGGCATCCGCCCGACCGCCCCGGAGACCGGCTTCGGCTACCTCCAGGCCGGCGAGGCCATCACAGCCGGCGACAGCACTGCCGGCCTGAAAGCCCTGCGCTTTGTGGAGAAGCCCGATCTGGCCACGGCCCGCGCCTACGTGGCGGACGGCAGCTACTACTGGAACGGTGGCATGTTCTGCTTCACCGCCGGTGCCTTCCTGGACGCGCTGGCCAAGGTGGCGCCCGAACTGTCGCAGGCTGTGAATGCGTGCTGGGACGCCTCGCGGGGGGGCTGGGACGCCGAGCGCCGCCTGATGGAACTGCCGCTGGCGGCCTTCTCGACTTTGCCCGACATCTCGGTGGACTACGCGGTGATGGAAAAAGCCGAGCGCGTGGCCATCGTGCCCGCGCGCTTCGACTGGAACGACATCGGCTCCTGGAATTCGATCGCCGAGCTGATTCCGGCCGATGCCCAGGGCAACCGCATCGAGGGCGATGCGGTGACGCACAACGTCACCAACACCTACCTTCACAGCGAAACCCGCGTGATCGGTGCCATCGGCCTGAACGACCTCATGGTGATCGATACACCCGATGCGCTGCTGGTGGCGCATCGCGACCAGGTGCAGGACATCAAGTCGCTGGTCACCCAACTCAAGGCGCGCGGTTTCGAGGCGGCCACACAACACCGCACCGCGTCGCGCCCATGGGGCACCTACACCGTGATCGAGGAAGGACAGCGCTTCAAGATCAAGCGCATCGAAGTCAAACCCGGCGCGGCACTCTCGCTGCAGATGCACCATCACCGGGCCGAGCATTGGATCGTGGTGGGAGGCACCGCCCGGGTCATCAACGGCGATCAGGAGATGCTGCTGCAGACCAACCAGTCGACCTTCATCCCCGCCGGCCACAAGCACCGGCTGGAAAACCCTGGCGTGCTGCCGCTGGTCATGATCGAGGTCCAGAGCGGCGACTACCTGGGCGAAGACGACATCGTGCGTTTCGAGGACATTTACCGGCGGGCGGTGGTCGCATCCGCCTGATTGATTGCCTGAAACCAGGCCATCCCATCGTCAGATGGTCACTGGTTGCTCCTGAAAAGGGAGCTGTTGGTGACCCTGCCCGCGCCACCCCGTGCCGGGTGGGCCGGCGATTCCGCCCGCCCGGCGCCGCTACACTGGCCCGAACCACAGGAGACAGAGGCGATGGTCCATGAATTTCGGCCCAGTGGGTTCGGCGAGGCGGTGCTGGCCTTCGTGCTGCGCGCCACGCTCAAGCTGCTGCTCAAGCCCGTGTTTTCGACGCGCTGCTCGATCGGGTTCCAGCGGCGCTGGCTGGCCGGCCTGTCGAAAATCGCCATCGGGACGCGCGGCGTCGGCGTCACGGCGGGCACGGTGGGTGGTGTCCCGGGTGAATGGTCGCGCCGCTCCGGGGCGCCCGCCCGGCCCGGCAGCATCCTGTACCTGCACGGCGGCGCCTACTGCGTGGGCAGCCCGGCCACGCACCGCGCCCTCACCTCGCGGCTGGCTCGGGTCACCGGGCTGCCGGTGTTCTCCGCCGACTACCGGCTGGCGCCGGAACATCCCTTTCCCGCCGCACTGGACGATGCCGTGGCCGCCTACCGGGCCCTGCGCGCGGACGGCCCGGTCATCCTGATAGGCGATTCCGCTGGGGGCGGTCTGGCGCTGGCCACGGCGCTGGCCCTACGCGACGCGGGCGATCCGGCCCCGGCGGCCCTGGCGCTGTTCTCGCCCTGGGTGGACCTGGCTCAACCCAGCCCGCCACCACCGGCGCCGCCAGGCGAGGCCATGCTGAGTTGGGACTGGACCGGGGCTTGCGCACGCCACTATGTTGGCCCCGATGTGCCCGAGGCGCCCTTCGCCCAGCCGCTGCTCTCGCCCCTGCGTGCCGACCTGCACGGCCTGCCACCCGTGCTGATCCAGGCCGGCACCGACGAGCTGCTGCATCCCCAGGCGCTGGCGCTACACGAGGCGTTGCAGGCCGCCGGCGTCGACGTGCGCTGCGAGATCACGGCGCGGCGCTGGCATGTGTTTCAGCTGCACGCCAACGCCTTGCCCAGCGCCAACGCCGCCATCGACCGCGTGGCCCGGTTCGTCCTTGGGCCGCTGGCCGCCGCCACGCCGCCCAGGGCCTCCGAGCACCAGGTCGTGATCCTGGGCGCGGGCATGTCGGGCCTGTGCATGGCGATCGGGCTACAGCGCGCGGGCATCCACGACTTCGTGATCGTGGAAAAGCAACCCGGCCTGGGCGGCACCTGGTGGGACAACACCTACCCCGGCGCGCATGTGGACGTGCCCTCCCCGGTGTATTCGTTCAGCTTCGCGCCCAACCCCGACTGGTCGCGCCGCTTTGCCTCGGCGCCGGAAATCCAGGTCTACATGCAGCGCCTGGCCGAGAAGCACGGCCTGCTGGCGCACATGCGCCTGGACACGCGGCTCACCGAGGCCACTTTCAATGAGGCCAGTGGCCACTGGACGCTGCGCACCGACCGCGGCGACACGCTGCGCGCGCGCTTCTTCGTCTGCAGCACCGGGCCGCTGAACCAGCCGCGCTGGCCCGACATTCCCGGCCTGGAGACCTTCAAAGGCCCTCGCCTGCACTCCGCACGCTGGGATGCCACCGTGCCGCTAGCCGGGCACCGCGTCGCCGTGATCGGCACCGGCTCCACCGCCTCGCAGCTGATCCCGCCGATCGCCGCGCAGGCGGGGCGGTTGCATGTGTTCCAGCGCACCGCCAACTGGGTGCTGCCACGACTGGACCGCCCTTACAACCGGCTCGACCACCTGCTGGCGCACTTCCCGCCCTACGCCCGCACCGTGCGCTGGTGCTGGACGCAGGTGCTCGAATGGGGCCGGCGCGCCTTTGACGAAGGCACGGTGGCGCGCAAGGGCATGCTCAAGACCGCCGCCGCGCACCGCCACCGCCAGCTGCCCGATCCGGCGCTGCGCGAAAAACTCACCCCACCCTACCCGCTGGGCTGCAAGCGGCTCATCTATTCGAGCGACTTCTACCCTGCGATGAGCCAGCCCAATGTGGAACTGGTCACCGACCCGATCGAGCGCATCACCGAGCGCGGCATCGTGACCGCCGACGGCCAGGAACGCGCCATCGACGTGCTGGTCTGCGCCACCGGCTTCGAGACGGTGCAACTGCTGTCCTCGATCACCGTCACCGGCCTGGGCGGACGCACGCTGCGCGAGACCTGGGCCAACGGCCCCGAGGCCTTCCCCGGCATCAGCGTGGCTGGCTTCCCCAATATGTTCCTGAGCCTGGGGCCCAACACCGCCACCGGGCACACCTCGACCCTGCTCTACATCGAGCCCGAGACACAGCATTCGATCGCCTGCATACAGGCTGTGCTGAAAAGTGGGAAACGCTGGATCGAAGTGCGCCCCGAAGTCATGCGCGCGCATAACGACGCGCTGCAGCGGCGCCTGGCGGGCTCGGTCTGGAGCCTGTGCCGCAGCTGGTACCGCACGCAGGAGGGGCGCATCGTGGCGCTGTTTCCCGGCTTCACCGCCGAATACGTCAAGGCCGTGCGGCATCCGAACCTGAACGACTACCGCATGGGGTGAGAAGCCGGCCTCGCGCATCAACCAACACCCTTCCCCGCCATGCTGTCCCTCTCTCTCGGCCCCTTCGCCCTGCCGGTTGGCCCCGTCCTGTTGCTGGTTGCCAGCGTGCTGGCGTCGCTGGTGGCCGAATGGGTGGCCCGAAACCGTGCGAAGCACGCAGCCGTCGACGGCCCGGACGGGGTTCGCAACGACGCCGAACCCGCGCCGGCCGATGCGCCCGCGCCGCGCCGTGTCGCCGCGGGCGACGCCATCACCGCGTCCGTGTTGCTGGGCCTGCTGGCCGCGCGACTGGGGCACCTGGCCTTGAACTGGCAGGCCTACGCCGACAGCCCATCCTCGGTGATCGACATCCGCGATGGCGGCTGGAACCTGCCGATCGGCGTCGTGGCCGGCCTGGCCTGGTTGCTGCGCCTGGGCTGGCGCATGCCCACCCAGCGGCCGGCGCTGGCCACCGGTGCGGCGGTCGGGCTCGTGATCTGGGGCATGGGCCTGCTGATGCAGCAGCGTGCCGCGCCCGCGGGCTACCCGCAGGTCGCGCTGGTGGCGCTCAAAGACGGGCAGTCCGCCACGCTGGCGCAGGCCGCGCGGGGCCGGCCGGTCGTCGTCAACCTGTGGGCCAGCTGGTGCGGACCCTGCCGCGTGGAGATGCCCGACCTGGCCGACGCACAGCGGCGCCATCCGGACATCGGCTTCCTGTTCGTCAACCAAGGCGAATCCGCCGAAAAGGTGCAGGCGTTCCTGGCGCGTTCCGGCCTGGCACTGGACGAGGTCTGGCTCGATCAGGGCTCCCGCCTCGGGCAGGCGATTCGCTCACCCGGCCTGCCGACGAGCGTGTTTCTCGATGCCCAGGGCCGCCAGGTGGACGCGCATTTCGGCGTGCTCAGCGCGGCCAGCCTGCAGGCCCGCGTGGAGGCCTTGCGGCGGGTGTCAAAGCGCTGAGAAGCGGAAATTTCAGGCTTTTTCAGGCACATCCCAGCGTGGAATGGTCATGGTTTGCTATTGAATTTGGAGTTTCCACGCGGCCGGAACGCTGTGCCCTTTCGCCGCCGTGCATCCGGACTCACCGTCCGCCCAGCCCCATCCCCCTTGAAATTACCTCTTTCATGATCTCGTTCGTGCCGCCGTAGATGCGTTGCACGCGCGCATCGGCATAGGCGCGGGTGATGGGGTATTCCCACATGTAGCCGTAGCCGCCGAAGAGTTGCACGCACTCGTCCATGACCTTGCACTGGAGGTCGCTGCACCAGTACTTGGCCATGCTGGCCGTCTCGGTGTCGAGTTTGTCCTGGCAGACCAGTTCGCAGCACTTGTCCACGAACACGCGCGCCACCTGCACCTCGGTCTGCAGCTCGGCCAAGGTGTAGCGGGTGTTCTGGAACGCGCCGACGGCCTGGCCGAAGACCTTGCGTTCCTTCACATAGGCCACGGTCTGGTCGATGGCCGACTGTGCCGCGGCCACGGCCGTGATGGCGATCTGCAGCCGCTCCCAGGGCAGCTGCTCCATCAGGCAGATGAAGCCGCGGTTCTCCATGGCCGCGCCACCGAGGAGGTTCTCCGCCGGCACGCGCACGTTGTCGAAGAACAGCTCGGAGGTGTCCTGCGCCCGCAGGCCCAGCTTCTTCAGCCGCTTGCCGACCGAGAAGCCCGGCATGCCGCGCTCCACCAGCAGCAGACTGGTGCCCTTGCCGCCGGCGGCCGGATTGGTCTTGGCCACCACGATGACCAGATCGGCGTGCCAGCCGTTGGTGATGAAGGTCTTGCTGCCATTGAGCAGGTAGCTGCCGTCTGCCTGTTGGAGGGCTGTTGACTTGATGCCCTGAAGGTCCGAGCCCGCGGCCGGCTCGCTCATGGCGATGGCGCCGATCATCTCGCCGGTGGCCAGTTTGGGCAGGTACTTCTGCTTCTGCTCCTCGGTGCCGTAGTGCAGGATGTAGGGCGCGACGATCTCGCTGTGCAGGCTGTAGCCGATGCCGGTGACGCCGGCGCGCGACAGCTCCTCGAACTGCACCACCGAATACAGCTTGTCGGCGTCGGCGCCGCCGTAGGCCTCGGGCATGGTGGCGCAGAGAAAGCCGTTCTCGCCGGCCTTGTTCCAGACCGCGCGGTCCACGTAGCCCTGCTCCTCCCAGGCCTCGTGGAAGGGGGCGATTTCCTTGTCGATGAAGCGGCGGAAGCTGTCGCGGAAGGCTTCGTGGTCGGGGCTGAACAGGGTGCGTTCGATCATGGGTTTCCTCGATGGGTTGGCTGTTGATTTGAAAAATGTTCAGGCGCGCCCGGTCGCCAGCCAGCGCGCCCAGTCATGCGCGCCGTTGCGCGCGGCCTGGGCGCTGGCGGCGTGCCAGTCGTAGGCCACGGCAATCTGCGCCACGGTCCAGCCAGCGCCCGCGCCGGTGTCCACGCGTTCGCACAGCGCGTAGCGCGCGTGCGGGCTGCCGGTCTGGTGCACGTGAAAGGCGATGTGGTCGTCGTCGTAGGCCGGCAGGCCCACGCTGCCAGGGTTGATGCAGAGCGTGCCGCCCACCTGCGCCACGCGCGGCAGATGGCTGTGGCCGCACAGCAGCAGGCTGGCATCCGTCCCCGGCGTGCCGTCCAGACGCTGCAGCACTTCCACACCGGTGGCGGGGCGCGAGCCGGCGGGGTCGACGGTTTCCAGCAGGTATTCCCGGTCGTCGCCCGGCAGCCCGTGGCACACGAACACGCCAGGCGTCGGCTCCAGGGTGGCGGGCAAGGCGGCCAGCCAGTCGCGCTGTGCGAGCGTGGTGTGGCCGAACGCGTACTGGTCCGACGGGCCGCCGGGGCGGCGCGCGCAGGCCAGCAACTGGCGCTCATGGTTGCCGGCAATCGTCGGCCAGGCCAGCGCCATCAGTTCGTCGCCGGTCTCCCGCGGCCACAGTGGTCCCGACAGAATGTCGCCGCAGTTGATGACATGGTCCACGCCGCGGCGCGCCATGTCGGCCATCACCGCCTGCAGCGCCGGCAGGTTGCCATGGATGTCGGACAGCACGGCGATGCGCATCGGTGGCCTCAGGTTGTGGTGGCGCCGTTCATGGCGGCCTTGACGATACGCGCGTAGTTGCCGATGAAGACGTTGTGCAGCATGGCCTCACTCAATCCGCGCTGCGCCAGCTTGTTGGCCACCTCGCGCAAATCCACATAGTTCGAAAGGATGGCGCCCGGGCCCGCCCCTTCCATGTCGGTGCCGAAGGCCACATGGTCCGGGCCGATCAGCTCGCACATGCGCACGATCTCGTCGGCGTAAGTCGTGGCGTTATGCACCGGGTAGGCCGGGTCGCGATTCACACGAACGGTCCACAGGCCCACGGCGCCGCCGCGCGACGCGATCTTTCGCGCGGTGGCGGGCGATAGCGAGCGCGCGATATAGCTGGGGTCGGTCCAGCCGCCACCCTGCGCCGAGATCCAGGAATGTGACCACACGGGTATCGCATCCGACGCTTCCAGCACACCGTCCACCAGGGCACTGGTACCGTGCGCCATGTCCACCACGATGCCCAGGCGGCGGCATTCGGCCACCACCTTGGCACCCAGTGGCGTCAGCCCGCCATGAACGGGCTCCGCGGTCTGGCGGTCGCCCAGCGGACTCTGGATGAAATGAATCAGCTGCAGGTGGCGCACGCCCCAGGCATGGGCCTGTGCGACGCGTTCGGGCCGGCCTTCAAGGAAATTGGCGCCCTCGGTCGCCAGCAGCACGCGCGGCGACCCGGCCAACGCGGCGTCCACGTCGGCGGCCGTCAGCGCCTTGACCAGGTTCCAGCCTTTGAGCTTGTCTTCGTAGCCCGCCAGGCGCTGCTGGAACGCGGCCCACAGTTCGCCCGGCGCAGGCTGGCGCGACTGCTGCCACCCGGTGGGCGTCATGGCGATCCAGCGGTGGTCGTCGGTCGCCGACCAGGCCAGCAGCATGGTTCCGGTGTCCGCCATGTGGCGCGCCAGATCGAGACCGAACAGGCGCGGCAGGAACATGCCGTAGTGCGAGTGCATGTCGGCCAGATAGGGCTTTGCCACCGGCTGTGCCCAGACCGACGGCGCCTGCAGACCCGCCACGGCAGCGGCCGCTCCGAGGGCAAAGCGACGGCGAGTGATGTCAAACGGATTCAAGAGCGGTCTTCCGGGTTGTCGCCATTTTTACAGAGCAATTGCTTTGTGAAATTAATATACCCGACTTCCTTCACCCGATCGACCTGCCATGCACCCACACGACCCGATCGCCGCGGCACTGGACCATTGCCTGAGCGCCCCCACCACCGTCCCTCCGCTGGACAGCGTGGACCAATGGTGGCCGGGCTGGGCGGCCCTGGCCGCGCAGCCATCGTCGCCGATGGCGCTGGCCCTGCTCGGCGGCTTTGCGGCCGATCGCGTGGGCTGGGCGTTTGCCGCCGGCTACCAGAGCGCGCTGCGTACCCTGGTGCCGTCGCTGCCCGTGCAGGCCCTGGCGGCATTCTGTGTCACCGAGGAAGGCGGCAACCGCCCGCGTGACATCCGCACGCTGATCACCCCGGGCGCCGGGGGCGGGTTCACGGTGAGCGGGGCCAAACGGTGGACGACCCTCGGGCCCCAGGGCACCCTGCTGCTGGTCACCGGCCGGCTCGCGGGCGCGGCCACGGACGAGCGGCCGGCCCTCAAGGTGGCTCTGGTGCGGGCCGATCAGCCGGGCGTCACGGTCGTGCCGATGCCCGAGACCGCGTTCGTGCCCGAGGTGCCCCATGCGCGCATCCAGTTGCAGGACGTGGCGATCGAGCCCTCCAGCCTGCTGCCAGGCGACGGCTACGACACCTATGTCAAGCCGTTCCGGACCCTGGAAGACATCCATGTCACGGCTGCCGTGCTGGCCTACCTGCTGCGCGAGGCGCGGGCGCGCGGCTGGTCGGCCGACCTGCGCGAGCGCCTGGCGGCGACCGTGGCCACGCTGGCGAGCGTCGCTTCGTCCGACCACAGCGATCCGGCGACGCACGTCGTCCTGGCCGGTGCGCTGCATTGGGCGGCGGCGCTGTACCGCGAGGCCGGTGCGCTCTGGGCCACAACGCCCGAGGACCCGGCATCCCGCCGCTGGCTCAGAGACGCCCCCCTGTTCGCCGTGGCCGCCGGCGCTCGCCAGCAGCGCGCGGCGCGCGCCTGGGAGCGGCTTCAGGCCTGATCTGTTATTTTTACAAAGCGCACGCTTGGTAAAAACATATACTACCGGCTGAAATTTCCGGCGATGCGTGTCCCGCAACCCCTCTCGGTCCGCCAGACCCCTGCACCGTCACCCTCATTCCCACTGGAGATGCACCATGAGTGAAGCCTATGTTTTTGATGCCATCCGCACCCCGCGCGGCAAGGGCAAGAAGGACGGCAGCCTGTACGAGGTCAAGCCGATCAACCTGCTGGCCGGTCTGCTGACCGAGCTGCAGCGCCGCAACGACTTCGACACCGCGAAAGTGGACGATATCGTCATGGGCATCGTCGCGCCCGTGGGCGAGCAGGGCTCGGTGCTGCCCAAGGTGGCGGCGCTGAAGGCCGGCTGGGACTTTCAGTGCGCCGGCGTGCAGCTGAACCGTTTCTGCGCCTCGGGTCTGGAGGCCGTGAACATGGCGGCGCAGAAGGTGCGCTCGGGCTGGGAAGACCTGGTCGTGGCCGGCGGCGTGGAGAGCATGAGCCGCGTGCCGATCGGCTCCGACGGCGGCGCCTGGGCGATGGACCCCGAGACCAACAGCAAGACCCTGTTCGTGCCGCAGGGGATCGGTGCCGACCTGATCGCGACGATGGAAGGGTTCAGCCGCGATGACGTCGATGCCTACGCGCTGGAGTCGCAAAAGCGCGCCACCGCCGCACGCGCCGAGGGCCGCTTCGCCGGCTCGGTGGTGCCGGTGAAGGACTGGCTGGGCCAGACGATTCTGGACGAGGACGAGTTCATCAAGCCGCGCACGACGATGGAGGGCCTGGCCTCGCTCAAGCCGGCGTTCGACCAGATGGGCGCCATGGGCTTCGACGCCGTGGCGCTGCAGCGTTACCCGCAGGTGGAGCGCATCCAGCACGTGCACCACGCCGGCAACTCGTCGGGCATCGTCGACGGCGCCGCCGCGATCCTGATCGGCAACGAGGCGGCCGCCAAGGCCCACAACCTGAAGCCGCGGGCCCGCATCGTCGCCGTGGCACTGTCGGGAGCCGACCCCACCATCATGCTGACCGGCCCCATGCCCGCCGCACGCAAGGCCCTGGCCAAGGCCGGCCTGACGATCGACCAGATCGACCTGTTCGAGGTCAACGAGGCCTTCGCCGCCGTGCCCATGAAGTTCATGAAGGAGATGGGCGTGCCGCACGAGAAGGTCAACGTCAATGGCGGCGCCCTCGCCATGGGCCACCCGCTGGGCGCCACAGGCGCCATGATCCTGAACACCCTCATCGACGAACTGCACCGCCGCAACCTGCGCTACGGCCTGGCCACGCTGTGCGTGGGCGGCGGCATGGGCATCGCCACCATCGTCGAGCGCATCTGAATTTCCGGGAATCCATTGCAATGAAACTCAAGACCATCCAGTACGGCATCGAAGACGGCATCGCCGTCATCACCTTCGACGAGGAAAACTCCCCCGTCAACACCATGTGCCTGCAATGGCAGGACGACCTGGACGCCGTGGCGGCCCAGGTGGCGAAGGACAAGGATGCCATCCGCGGCATCATCCTGGCCTCTGCCAAGAGCACCTTTTTCGCGGGCGCCGACCTCAAGGGCGTGATGCGCATGAAGCCCGAGGACGCCACGCGCGTCTACGTCGAAATCGAGCGCATCAAGAAGAACTTCCGCATCATCGAGACCCTCGGCAAGCCGGTGGTGAGCTGCCTGAACGGCACGGCGCTGGGTGGTGGCTGGGAGGTGGCGCTGGTGGGCCATCACCGCATCGCGGTGAACAACCCCAAGACGCAGTTCGGCCTGCCCGAGGTCACGCTGGGCCTGATCCCGGGCGGCGGCGGCATCACCAAGATGACGCGCCAGCTCGGCCTGATGGCCGCGCAGCCCTACCTGCTGGAAAGCAAGCTCTTCGGCCCGGCCGAGGCGCAGAAGCTGGGCTTCGTACATGCGCTGGTCGACAGCGACGCCGAGCTGATGCCCTCCGCACGCGCCTGGATCGAGTCGGTGCAGGGCAATGCCGAGGCCTGCCAGCATCTCTGGGACCGGAAAGGCTACAAGATGCCCGGCGGCACGCCCAGCAGCCCGGCCATCGCGCAAGGCCTGGTGGTGGCGCCCGCCATGCTGAAAAAAACCACCCGCGGCCTGTACCCGGCCCCGGAAGCCGCGCTGTGCGCGATGGTCGAAGGCGCGCAGGTGGACTTCGACACCGCGATGCGCATCGAAAGCCGTTACCTGGCCGGCCTGATGGTCAACCCGGTGGCGAAGAACATGATCAACACGTTCTTCTTCAACCTGAACGCGATCAAGTCCGGCCAGAGCCGCCCCAAGGACGTGCCGCGCTACAAGCCGAAGAAGGTCGGCATCCTGGGCGCCGGCATGATGGGTGCGGGCATCGCCTACTCGCAGGCCAGCCGGGGCATCGCCTCGGTGCTGAAGGACGTGAGCCTGGAAAAGGCCGAGCACGGCAAGGCCTACAGCGCCAAACTCACCCAGGCGCGCGTGGACAAGGGCCGCATGGGCCCGCACGACCAGGCCGAGCTGCTGGGCCGCATCACCCCCACCGCCAGCGCCGCCGATCTGCAGGGCAGCGACCTGATCATCGAGGCCGTGTTCGAAAACCGCGAGCTCAAGGCCAAGGTCACGCAGGAGGCCGAGCCGATGCTGGCGCCGGGCGGCTTTTTTGCCAGCAACACCTCCACCCTGCCGATCAGCGGCCTGGCCACCGCCAGCGCCAACCCGGCCAAGTTCATCGGCATCCACTTCTTCAGCCCGGTCGACAAGATGAAGCTGGTGGAGATCATCCGCGGCAAGCAGACCGACGACGAGACCGTGGCGCGCGCCTTCGACTACGTGCAGTCGCTGGGCAAGATCCCGATCGTGGTCAATGACTCGCGCGGCTTCTACACCAGCCGCACCTTTGGCACCTTCGTGATGGAAGGCGCGGCCATGCTGGACGAAGGCATCCCCGCCCCGGTGATCGAAAACGCCGCGATGCAGGTCGGCATGCCGGTGGGCCCGCTGGCGGTGATCGACGAGACCTCGCTCTCCTTGAGCGTGCACGTGATGGAGCAGACCCGCGCCGACTTCGCCGCCGAGGGCCGGGCCTACACCGCCACCGCGGGTGAACTGCTGGTGGAGCGCATGGTGAAGGAATTCAAGCGCGCCGGCCGCGCCGCCGGCGGCGGCTTCTACGACTACCCCGAAGGCCAGAAAAAGCGCCTGTGGCCCGAGCTCAAAACCCGCTTCGAGAAGCCCGGCGTCGCCTGGAACCTGCAGGACGTGAAAGACCGCATCCTTTACCGCCAGGCGGTGGAAACCGCCCGCTGCCTGAGCGAAGGCGTGCTGACCACGGTGCACGACGGCAACATCGGCTCCATCTTCGGCATCGGCTTCCCGGCCTGGACCGGCGGTGCGCTGCAGTTCATCTACAGCCAGGGCGTGGACGCCTTTGCCCAACGCGCCGCCGAGCTGACGGCGAAATACGGCCCCGGCTTTGCCCTGACGCCCGAGGTGATCGACGCGCTGAAGAAGCACCAGCCGGTGTACTGAGCCTGCCGCTTCCCCGGTGAAAGCCCGCAAGGCGACTTGCGGGCTTTTTTTCGTTCAAAAGTGCCCTATCCCGGCGTGGAATGGTCATAGTTTGCTATGCCTTGATGAGTCGGCGCAGCGCACCGACGGAGCCAGCATCAGCCATTTCACCCGTTCAAGCTTGTAAGTGCTACATTATTTGGTAATCAATGAATTACCAAATGCCTGTAAAGCCCCCACCAGCCTCCGCGCGGCTACCGACCGAAGAACGTCAGGCCCTGATCGTGGCAGCGGCCATCACGCTGGCGGGCCGCCACAGCCCGGCGGCCATCACCACCGGCGACATCGCCCGGGAAGTCGGGGTGACACAGGGTGCGCTGTTCAAGCATTTCCCCAGCCGCGAGGCGATCTGGCTGGCGGTCATGGAATGGGTGACGCAGCACCTGCTGGCGCGACTTGAAAATGCGGCGAAGACGCCGACCGGCCAGGCCGCTGCCAACCCGGCACTCGACGCCCTCGCCCGGGTCTTCGCCGCCCATATCGAGTTCGTGCGCGAATGCCCGGGCGTGCCGCGCCTGATCTTCCACGACCTGCAGCAACCCGCCGATTCGCCGCTGAAGCGCCAGCTCGGCCTGCTGCTGCAGCGCTACCGCCAGCTGCTGACGCAGCTGCTGCAAGACGCCGTGAAGCACGGCGAAGTGCCGGCGAATCTGGACATCGCCGCCTCCACCACGATGTTCATCGGCATCGTCCAGGGCCTGGCCATGCAATCCATCCTGAACGGCCCGCGGGCCGACCTCTCCGCAGAAGCTGCCCGGGTCTTCCCCCTTTACCTGCGAAGCATCCGCAAGACACCATGACCCTCAAACGCCCCTCCTCGCGCCAGCTTTCCATGGCCCTGGCCGCGCTGGCCCTTCTGGCGGCCATCGTCTTCATCGCGGTGCGCTCCGGACCGCTGGCGGCTACCCGCATTACGGTCGTCAAGGTCGCGGAGGGCTCGTTGTCGCCAGCCCTGTTCGGCACCGGCACGGTCGAGGCCCGCCGCGCCTGGCTGATCGGCCCGACCGCCGCCGGGCGCGTGCTGCGCGTGCTGGTGGACGTGGGCGACCCCGTCAAGGCCGGCCAGCTGCTGGCCGAGATGGACCCGGTGGACCTGCAGGAGCGACTGGCCGCCCTCAGCGCCACCCAGGCGCGCGCCACCAGTGCGATCACCGCCGCCGAAGCGCAGGTCAAGGACGCCTCGGCCCGGCGCGAACTGGCCGTGATCAACGAGCGCCGCTACCAGGACTTGCGCCAGAAGGATTTCATCAGCCCCAGCGCGGCGGAGGCCAAGGTTCAGGAACTGACCTCGGCCGACGCCGCCCTGAGTGCCGCGCAGGCCAGCTTGGCCGGCGCTCGGCAGGACCTGACACGCACCCGGGCCGACAGTGCCGCGCTGGCCCAGCAACGGCAAAACGTGCGCCTGCTGGCGCCAGCCGATGGCATCGTGACCTCGCGCGATGCCGAAGCGGGCTCCACCGTGGTCGCCGGCCAGGCCGTGCTGAAACTCGCCGACCCGGCCAGCCTGTGGGTCAAGCTGCGGCTGGACCAGGGGCGCTCCGGTGGCCTGGCGCCCGGCTTGCCCGCCAGCATCGCGCTGCGCTCGCGCCCCACCCAGCCGCTGGCCGGCAAGGTGGCGCGCATCGAATTGCAAAGCGACAGCGTGACCGAGGAGCGCCTGGTGCAGATCAGCTTCGACGCGCTGCCTTTGGGCCTGTCGCTGGGCGAACTCGCCGAAGTCACCGTCATGCTGCCTGCGACGGCGCGCGCGCCGGTGCTGCCCAATGCCGCGATCCGGCGTGTGGGTGACAAGGCTGGCGTCTGGCGCCTGGACGGCGGCAAGCTGCATTTCGTCCCAGTGCGCCTGGGCGCCAGCAGCCTGGACGGCCAGGTGCAAGTGCTCGAAGGCCTGAAAGCCGGCGAGGAGGTGGTGGTCTACAGTGAAAAAGAGCTGAGCGCCGGCACGCGCATCAAGGTGGTCGAGTCGCTGGCGGGGCGCCAGCCATGATCAGTCTGGCCGGCCGCGACATCCTGCACTCGTGGTCGAAGTTCGTGCTCACGGGCTTCGGCCTGGGCCTGCTGATCGGCGTGACGCTGTCGATGGCGGGCATCTATCGGGGCATGGTCGATGACGCGCACGTGCTGCTCAACAACAGCGGCGCCGACCTGTGGGTGGTTCAGAAAGACACGCAAGGCCCCTACGCCGAGTCGTCGAGCCTGCGCGACGACACCTACCGCACCGTGCGCGGCATGGAGGGCGTGGCGCGCGCCGCCAACGTCACCTACTTCACGATGCAGGTGCGCCAGGGCGACACCGATGTGCGCGCCATGGTGGTGGGCTTTGAGCCCGGCCAGCCCGGTGAGCCGGGTTTCTTGGTCGCGGGCCGCCACATCACGCGCAACCACTACGAGGCGGTGGCCGACGTGAAGACCGGCTTCCAGATCGGCGACACGCTGCGCATCCGCCGCCACGACTACACCGTGGTCGGCCTGACGCGGCGCATGGTGTCCTCGGGCGGCGACCCGATGGTGTTCATCCCGCTGAAGGACGCGCAGGAGGCGCAGTTTTTGAAGGACAACGACGCCATCGTCAACGACCGCGCCCGCACCGCGGCCAACCCGGCGCTGAACCGCCCGGGCGTTCCGGGGCTGCTGGAGGCCGTGCAGGCGTCCCAGGCAAGCAACCACAACGTCAATGCCGTGCTCGTGCAATTGCGCGAAGGCGCCGACCCCGAGGCGGTGGCCGAACCCATCCGCCGCTGGAAGCATCTGCAGGTGTTCACCCGCGCGCAGATGGAAGACATCCTGGTCGCCAAGCTGATCGCCACCTCGGCGAAGCAGATCGGCATGTTCCTGGTGATCCTGTCCATCGTCAGCGCCGCCATCGTGGCCTTCATCATCTACACCATGACGCTGGGCAAGTTGCGCGAGATCGCGGTGCTCAAGCTCATCGGCACCCGCAACCGCACCATCGCCGGGATGATCCTGCAGCAGGCGCTGGGCCTGGGGGCGATCGGCTTCATCGTCGGCAAGACCGCCGCCACGCTGTGGGCGCCGGTGTTCCCGAAGTACGTGCTGCTCCAGACGCAGGACGCCGTGACCGGTTTCATCATCGTGATGGTGATCTGCGCGCTGGCCAGCACGCTGGCCATCCGCGTGGCGCTGAAGGTGGACCCGGCGGAGGCGATCGGATGAAGACCGCTAACCTGTCCGTGAACCGCAACGGCATCCGCATCGAAGGCCTGCGCAAGCGTTACGGCGCGGGCGACACCGCCGTCGATGCGCTCAAGAACGTCAACATGACCGTGGCGCCCGGCGAGGTGGTCGGGCTGATCGGCCCCTCGGGCTCGGGCAAGAGCACGCTGCTCAAATGCCTGGGCGCCATCATCGAGCCCAGCGCCGGCCGCATGACGCTGGGGCAGGACGTGATCTACGACGAGGGCTGGAAGACGACCGACCTTCGCGCCTTGCGGCGTGACCGCATCGGCTTCGTGTTCCAGGCGCCCTACCTCATCCCGTTTCTGGACGTGACCGACAACGTCGCCCTGCTGCCCATGCTGGCGGGTGTCCCGAACGCCGAGTCGCGCCAGCGCGCCCGCGACCTGTTGGCCGCGCTGGACGTGGGCCACCGCGCCAAGGCAGAGCCCTCGCAGCTCTCGGGGGGTGAGCAGCAGCGCGTGGCGATTGCGCGTGCGCTGGTCAACCATCCGCCGGTGATCCTGGCCGACGAGCCCACTGCGCCGCTGGACAGCGAACGCGCCCTGGCCGTGATCCGCATCCTGAACCAGATGGCGCAGCAGTACCAGACCGCCATCATCGTGGTGACGCACGATGAAAAGATCATTCCGACCTTCAAGCGGATCTATCACATCCGTGACGGCCAGACTTTCGAGGAAGCTGGCGAGGGCCGCGAACTGTAGGCGTGAGGCGATTCGGGTGCTGGCAAGTTCCCCGCTCTTGATCCTCGTCATGCTGCAGTGCACCATACTTTGCTAGACTGCCTTCAGCCGTTGGGCCCAGCCCCAGTCGGCTCTTTGCACACACCTCAAAGCCCACCATGAAAAGACTTGAAAACAAGGTTTCCATCATCACCGGCGCCGCCCAGGGCATCGGTCTGGCCACCGCGCTGAAATTCGCCCAGGAAGGCGCCATCGTCATCGTCTGCGACATCAAGCAGGCGGCGGTGGACGAGGTCGTCACGCAGTGCCAGGCGCTCGGCGCGACCGCCGCCGGCTTTGAGATGGACGTGACGAAGCGCGAAACGGTCGATGCCGTGGTCGCCAGCGTCAAGGAAAAGTTCGGCCGCATCGACGTGCTGGTCAACAACGCCGGCATCACCCAGGACGCGCGGCTTCAGAAAATGACGCTGGAGCAGTTCGACCGCGTGATCGACGTCAACCTGCGCGGCGTGTTCCATTGCTCGCAGGCGGTGGCCGACACCATGGTGGCGCAGGGCTCGGGTGTGATCCTGAATGCCTCGTCGGTCGTGGGCCTGTACGGCAACTTCGGCCAGACCAACTACGCGGCCACCAAGTTCGGCGTGATCGGCTTCACCAAGACCTGGAGCCGCGAGCTGGGCCCCAAGGGCATCCGCGTGAATGCCGTTGCGCCGGGCTTCATCGCCACGCCGATGGTTGCAGCCATGCCCGAGAAGGTGCTGAAGGCGCTGGAAGCCAAGGTGCCGCTGAACCGCCTGGGCAAGCCCGAGGAAATCGCCAGCATTTATGCCTTCCTGGCCAGCGACGAGGCCGGCTACATCAACGGCACGGTGATCGAAGCCTCCGGCGGCATGTCGCTATAGGCCGGCAAACCTCATGCCGGTCGCTTGGCGCCAAGGCTGGCGGGCTTCCAGCGCTGGTCCGCGTGTATGCTTGCGCGGGATATGACGACCCGTTTACCCGCTCAAGTCACCCTGCGCGGCCTGGTGCCGGGCGACATGGGCTGGGTGGTGCAGCAGCATGGCGAAATCTATGCGCGGGAATACGGCTGGAACAGCGAGTTCGAAGCGCTGGTTGCCGACATTTCAGCCAAGGTCCTGCGCCGCTTCGACCCCGCATGGGACAAGGCCTGGATCGCCGAATTGAACGGTGAGCGAGTCGGCTCGGTGTTCGTGGTGCGCAAGTCGAAGACCGTGGCCCAGTTGCGCATGTTGATCCTCACCCCCCCAGCGCGCGGCCTGGGCCTGGGCGCGCGGCTGACGGACGAATGCCTGGCCTTTGCGCGGGGCAAGGGCTACCGCAAGATGGTGCTCTGGACCAACGCCAACCTCAGCGCCGCGCGTGACATCTACGCCCGCCGCGGCTTCCGTCTGGTGACCAGCGAACCCTATCGCGGCTACGGACACGACCTGGTCAGCGAGACCTGGGAACTGCGACTGTGAACCGGGCCCTGCTGGCGGCCGCGGCCACCGGCGTGCAGGTGGGCGCGGCCATCGTGGCCTCGCGCTTCGTCGTGGGCGAGGTACCGCCGCTCACGCTGGCGCTGATGCGCTACGCCGTCGGTTTTTTGTGCCTGGCGCCCTTCGCCTGGCCTGTTTTCATGCTTTTTCGGGCCTCCCCCAGCGTCGGTCGGTCATTGTCCGCTAGCGTTTCAGGAGTGAAAGACCTTGCCGTCATGGCTGCCCTGGGCATCGGGCAGTTCGCGGTGCTGATCGCGCTGCTGAACTTCGGCCTGCAGCACGTCGGCGCCGGGCGCGCGGCGCTGATCTTCAGCCTGTTTCCGCTGCTCACGCTCCTGCTGTCGGCGGCGCTCGGCCACGAACGCATCACGCCGGCACTGGCCACGGGCGTGCTGTTGTCGATCGCCGGCGTGGCCCTGTCGCTGGCGCCCAAGCTCGGCGCGCCGCACCCCGGCCACTGGTGGGGTGAAGGGGCCGTGCTGGCCAGCGCGGGCGTGGGCGCGCTGTGCAGCGTGCTGTACCGGCCTTACCTGCAGCGCTACCCGACGCTGCCGGTTTCGGCCCTGGCAATGGGCGCATCCGTGCTGTTTCTGGCGCCGATGGCGCTGGTCGAAGGCTGGCCGGCGCGAGTGGCCGGGCTCAGTGCGCAGGCCTGGGCCGTGGTCGCCTTCATCGGCGTCTCCAGCGGCGCGGGCTACTTTGCGTGGCTGTATGCGCTCAAGCACGAGTCACCGACCCGCGTGACGGTATTCCTGGCGCTCAATCCGGTGACGGCGGCGGTGCTGGGCGCGCTGCTGCTGTCCGAGCCCATCGATGGCTGGATGTTCGCCGCGATCGCCTGTATCGGCGCCGGATTGTGGCTGGCGACGCGCGGCGTGCCGGTGCCACGACGCCGATAATTCTCTGATGCCCACCGAGACCTCCACAGCCCCGCAAGCTTCCCGACCCTCACTGAACCAGCCGAGGTCGCGCACCGACCTGTTTGTCTCGTTCACCTTGCTGGCCCTGCAGGGTTTTGGCGGCGTCGTGGCCGTGGTGCAGCGTGAACTGGTGGAGCGCAAGCGCTGGATGACGCGTGAGCAGTTCGTCGAAGACTGGGCGGTGGCGCACGTCATGCCGGGCCCCAGCGTGGTGAACCTGTCGATGATGATCGGCGGGCGCTACTTTGGCCTGGGCGGTGCGCTGGCGGCGATGGCGGGCATGCTGGCCATTCCGCTGGTCATTGTGCTGCTGCTGGCCGCGCTCTACAGCGGCGTGGCCGACACGGCCGTGGCCCAGGGTGCGCTGCGGGGCATGGGGGCAGTGGCGGCCGGGCTCGTTGCCGCGACCGGCCTGAAGCTGACGGGAGCGCTGGCAAAGAACGCCATGGGGCTGGGTATCTGCATCGCGTTGGCTGTGCTGACTTTCGTCGCGATTGCGGTGCTGCGCTGGCCGCTGGCCTGGGTGCTGCCCGGCATCGGCGTGCCGGCCTGCCTGTGGGCATGGACTCGGCTTGCAGCGACCGATGGCAACCACGCGGAAAAGCAGACATGAGCACCAGCCTGACCCCGGCCGACTGGATCGGCCTGTTCACCCACTTCACCGCCCTGTCGTTGCTGGCGGTGGGGGGCGTGATCACCACCGTGCCCGACATGCAGCGTTACCTTGTGGCCGATCAGCACTGGCTGACCGATTCGCAGTTCACCTCCAGCGTGGCGCTGGCGCAGGCGGCGCCGGGGCCGAACGTGCTGTTCGTCGCCCTGATGGGTTGGAACGTGGGCCTGAACGCCGGCGGCGGCCTCGGCGGCGGGCCCACGGCGTGGGCACTGGCGCTGCTTGGGGTGGCGGCCACCATGACTGGCATCCTGTTGCCCTCCTCGATCCTGACCTACAGCGCCACCCAGTGGGCGCATCGAAACCGCGAGCTGCGCGCAGTGCGCGCTTTCAAGGTGGGCATGGCGCCGATGGTGATCGCCCTGATGTTGGCCACCGGCTGGCTGCTGATCGCCAACCACGACCAGCCACAACGGGACTGGCCCTTGTGGCTTCTGGCCACCGTCGCGACGCTGCTGGTCTGGCGCACGAAGATCCACCTGCTGTGGATGATTGGTGCGGGCGCTCTGCTGGGTGCAATCGGCTGGGTCTGACTGCGCGAGGCCATCAAACCCGGCCGTTGTCGTGATGCCCCTTGCTACCGGAACGCCTTTTCCAAGCCAGGGATGACCTGCTTCTTGCGGCTTACCAGTCCGGGAATCCAAACGGAACTGCCCTGTGCCTTCACACCCAAGGCGGACTCAACAATGGCAGCATCATCGGGAAGAAACAAAAAGTCCGACCCCCCCTGCATGATGTCGGTCAGCATCAGGAACACGCTCTGATAGCCCTGCCCCTTCAGATCGGCCATGGCCTTCAGCAACTCGTCTTTTCGTGGCGTCAGCATCGCCAGGCTGACCGCTTCAAGCTGCGCCACGCCAACCTTCTTGCCATTCATGACGAACGCTTTGAAGTCTCTCTGAAGCAGATCTTTGGCTGGGGCCGACTTGAGTTCCGCGTTGCCTGCCTCGAACATCTTCATGCCGTAGGCTTGAACGTCCTCAATGCCGGCGAGCTTGGCTAATCGGGTCACGGTGACGCGGTCTTCAGGCGTTGTCGTCGGGGACTTGAGGATCTGCGTGTCCGAGAGGATGGCCGAAGCCATGCCCCCGGCGATTGCCTTCGGAATGGGAACACCCGCTGCGTCGTACATGCGGGTGATGATCGTGCCCGAACTGCCAACCGGGAACACCCAGACTTCGATCGGCTTGTCGGTCGTGATCCCGCCCAGTTTGTGGTGATCGACCAGCCCCACGACCTCGGCCTTCTTCAAGTCGTCCGGTGCAAGGGGGTAGTCTGAGTGATCAATCAGAAACACCTCGCGTCCTGCGACGCTGGTTTGCACCGCAGGTGCTTTCAGCTGAAAGGTTTCCAGAACAAACCGGGTTTCAGGATTGGGCAGACCCTGCGCAATCGGCACCGCAGCAACGCCCATCTTTGCTTTCAGATCGGCAACCGCTATAGCGGAAATGATGGCATCCGTATCAGGATTCTTGTGCCCCACCACCAGCATGGGTTCGCCCGCTGCAAGCGCGACGCACGATGCCAGAAGGAGCGCGAGCGATGACAGCCACTTGTTGATTGTTTTCATGATTTTTGCTCCTTGCGACAGGCACCCCACAGGCCACACGTTGGGGCTGTGCGTGCTCAGATGAATCAAAGAAAGACGCCCGGCAAGCGGGCGCTTGGACGGGGACTATTCGCCAATGTTCTTGGCGAGCGGCGAACGATAAAGGTACGGATTGCCCTTCGGGTCCAGCGGCCGCTTGTCGGCCTCGGTGACGACGCTCATCTCATAGTCAAGAATGGCATCGCCGATCAGTTTGATGGCCGATGCCCGGTCCTTGAAGCCCGTCGAGGAAAGCATCAACTTGCCATCTTTCCCGTAGCCTTTGTAGGACGTGAACCACGTCTGGAGGATGGACGTCACGCCCGGAAACTTCGCATCGAGTTCTGCGATGCTCTTGATCTTGGCAAAAGGCGAGTTTTCCATCACCACCACCGCCTTGTCGTCCACCTCGCCCGTGTCGATCAGGCTCAGCACACCGATGGCGCGCCCGCGCACCACGGAGCCGCGTGGCACAGCCGGTCCCAGCACCAGCACATCAACGCTGTCACCGTCGCCACCTTTGGACTTGAGCATCACGGAGCGCGGGATGGCGCCGTAGTTGACCGGATAGCCCAGGTACTGGACATAGCGAGGCGCGCCGCCTTTCTGTTCAAGCTCCAGCATGCCGGTCTTGTTGTTGGTCTCGTATTTGGCGGTGGTACCGGCCGGAATTTCGATGACAACGTTGTAGGTGCCATCGAGGTTGATCGAGTCGTAGCCCGTCAGGTAGTTCTTCTCGCCGCGCAGCACCGAAACATGCTCCGTGGCATAGCCCTGCATCTGGGCCGTTGCGTTCATCAGGCCCGCGCCCAGCAGTGCGGCGATACAGACCCGGAGTGCCAGACGTCTTGTGATGTTCATGATCAGGTTCCTCGTGTGTTCGTTGGCGTCGCCAGTGCTTCAGGACGGATCGTCGTTCTGAGCGGCCTTGGCTTTTCTGACCTTGGCGGGCTTGGCCGCTGCGGCCTCGGACGGTGCAGCGACCCCAGCAGGCGCCGCAACGGCTGCAGGCGACGGAGCGGCCACCTTCGGCATCTCCTCAGGTTTGAACGTGGTGGCTCCGCCGCCCATCACGATCAGATGCGGACGGGCCTTCTTGGCCGGGTCGTCGTACTGGATCTTCGGGCTCTTCAGGAGCGCAGCTCTCATCTCGTCGGAGCTGTATTCGAGGAGGAAGAACGCCTGACCCCACGGGGTCTTACCAGGATCCACCACCTCGCGGATCAGAGTGGCCGCATTCACGAGCTGTTCGGGCGAACGGTCGGAATTGTGCTTGGTGTAACGGCCGGACTTGTTGTTGATGATCCAGCTGTTGGTGTCCTTGTCATAGAGAATTTCGCCGCTGATGCGCCCCGGCGTGCCGGCGAGTGCCGAGACGTGCCCGTAGTTCTCTCGCGTTCCCGGCTTGCGGGTGGACTGATCCTCGGGGCGGAAGAACCCGTTCGGATAGGTGCGCCCGTAAGGATGGGCGGCTTCAGGGATGATGGCGACGTTGCCGCCGGCATCGATGACCCAGTTGTAGGGTGCCTCCTTGACCACGAGCACGGCGGGGAAGTCTTTCGAGGCAACCTGCAGGTACGGATTGATCAGCACTCTGCCCGATTTGTCGGCTTCATAGTGCTTGATGTAAGCGGGTGGCGCCGCATAGCCGTACTTCTCGTCCAGCGGATTGACTGGCGCCGTCGCCGACGTATTGAAGCCCGCCGGCGCCTTGGCTTGCACCGGACTTGAAGTCGCCGCCGGCGCGGCGCTGGCGACCGGGATCGGCCGGTTCATCATCTGGCGAACCTTGGAGCCGCCCCACTTGCCGCTGTCCGGCGACGCGAGCGCGCCCAGTTCTTGCTGCAGAACCTTGGTCATGAACTGCTCGCCAGCCGCATGGGTGGCCGCAACGGCGTAGAAGTCCAGATCGCTGTACCCGAAGGAGAAATCGTAGAGGAACGGCGCGCCGCCCTCGCTGCGGCTCCAGGCCTCCATCGAGACACCCGAGGGTGCCGTGCCGGGCAGGACGACGGCCCCCGGACGCACCCGATACGAATAGGCCTTGGTCGACTTGAGGGGGGTATCGGCCGGCAGACCGAGCTTGAGCAGTTCAGGCATGTACTTGCCAAAATCACCCAGGGTGAACTTGCCAAGTGCCGCCTGGGGGACGCTGAAGGAGGAGCCCTTCTCGATGTACCCGCGCAAGCTGCCGTCCGGACCGAATCCTACGTTCTCCTCGGCCTCGGTCTTGAATTTGTCCACGCCCACCACGGCAAGCGGAACCGCCAACGCCTTCATGGCATCTTCGAACACGGCCTTGACCGTGACCGCGACCGGGTCGTTGGGCTTGCCATCCTTGTAGCGCGTGGTGATCCGGATCAGGTATCCCTTGCTCCAGAGCGCCTGATCCGGCGTGTCAAAGTATTCCTTGGTCGAGAACTCGATGGCCAGCGGATTCTTTTCTTTCTCGGTGACCTGCAAACCCTGTTTGGCGGCTGCGGCCTTGATCTTTCCCCAAAGATCCTTGAAGGCCGTGGCCATGTCCGGGCTGGTCTTGGCCGGGTCAAACAGGATCTTGTATTCGCGCCCGTCGACATCCGAGAGCGCTGGCGCCGGGTACTTGGCCGTGGTGCTCACATAAAGCGGCGGTGGCGCGTCTTTTGCGACCACAGGGCTCCACAGTGGCACCAGCATCGTCGCGGCGACGACAAAGCTCAGGATCCGGGGAATCACTCTTTTCTTCATGGTTCTACCTCCAGGTTTTCGATGTCCTTGATCGGGCACGGCGGACGGCCTCACGACGCTGTCAACACGGTTGGCCGAGCTGTAGCCTTATTCTGTGAGCCGGGTTGCCCGGCGTCCAATCAAACCTCGGCGACTCAACGATCACGATTTATCTATAAGGAATTACGGCATGTGCAGCCCGTACGGGCGTCATCCGCTCTTTGCCTATGGGGTGCCACCCGATCGGCTCCAAGGTCGCGGCACAAAACGAAAAACCCCCGGGTCGTCGGTGTCGACAGTCACTCGAATCCAGCCGAAGTGCGGAAATCCGAAGGTTTCCACGCGCGTGAAATTCGCGACGACCGCGCCCGAGCCCGCGTCACGCATCGGCTGATCAATGTGCTGCTTGTGGGTATCACCATGCACCAGAACGACCTGACCCGGGAACTTTTGCGTCTCGTCCCGAAGCTGGGTCAGGAAGTCGAGGTATCCGGTCTCGGCCCGGCCCGCGCTCCAGGCTTCAAATCCCGGGTTGCCATGCGCCACGATCAGGATGCCAGGCAGGTTTCTGTCGCGCGCGATGGCAAAGGCTTCCCCCAGCCAGGCCCGGTTTGCTGTGCTGCGCTCCAGGTATTCCGCCACCGGACCCTTGCGGTCGCGGCTGGCAATGTCGACACCATAGAAGTTGTTCTCGCTGCCGGGCAGGTTCAATCCCGCAAACAGCACCCCGCCCATTTCCCAGCGGACGTTTTCGCGGTAGGCGGGAAAAGCAGGCATGTCGCTTTGGCGTTCCAGCTTCAGGGCACGCCGGCCCAATGATGAGTCGCCCATCCAGAACAGGGAGCGCAACTTCGCCAGCCGCTCCATGGGCTCGAACTGCGCATTCAGCCGGTGATGGCAATCGGCCCATTCGTTGTCGCCGGGCACATAGATCAGAGGATGCGCGGACAACTGGAACGCGTCCAGCACGCCCTGGAAGGCCTCATCCGAGCAGACGCTCGATCCATTTTTGATGTCGCCGGCATGGACGACGAAAGACAGCGGCTCAGCATCCATTTCAGCGATCAAATTCGGGAGCTGCTGGCGCTCCCAGGCGCTGTAAGGCAAGTCGCTGAACAATCCGAAGTGCATGGGTGCCGCCTGCAGGGACAGGCTGGCCGACATCAGGAAAGAAAGGAGCAGGGATGACTTCATGAATCAGTACTCCTGCAGCATCGTCAGCTTGCTCTCGGTTCGCCGCAGGCGCAGGGCCAGCGTCCGGGCCATGGCATACGCCAGGTCAGCCGCCAGTTGCTTGTGCATGGCTGTCACCTCATTGAACTTGGCACGGGTCAGGACGTAGAGTTCCGTCGTGGTGACGGCCACCGCGTCGTTCGGGCGCGGCTGCCCATCCATGAAAGCCAGACTGCCGAAGAAATCACCCCGGCCAAAGCTCGCAACGGATTTGCGTTTTCCCAGCGGCAACTGGGCCATGAGGCGAACCGAACCTCGACGGACCCAGTACAACTCGTCCCCCGGCTGACCGTGGGCATAGATGATGTCGCCGGCCTGGTAGGTGCGGATGTCCATGCAGGCCTCCAGATCCTGCAGGGTCTCGACCTTGCGACGGGCAAAGATCTCCATGTCCTGCAGCAGCATCGGGGCTTCGCCGTCCACGCTGTACTCCGCCTCTCCCAAAAGTCGGTCTTCCACCCACGCGATCGCGGCATCCAGATCGGGAAACTGGCGCACCGTCGTGCTCCGGGCGTGCCACAGTCCGTTCAGTCCGAGGAACTCGTGCAGGTTGCGACCCCGCGGATGGTTCTCCTGGATGCCGCTCAGCACCAGCTTGGCGCCTCGCTCGCGGATGGCGTCGCGGATCAGGTTGAACAGATGCGCCGCCGTCACGTCGATCGACTGCACGCGCCGCAAGTCGATGATCACATAGCTGCGGGTGCTGATCTCCTTTTCGAGGTCGGTATAGAGCTGGTAGGTGTTGCCGAAGAACAGGCTGCCCTGCAGTTCAAAAATGACCGCCTCGTCGCCCCGTGCCTCAAGAATGGCGAGTTCGGCCTCTGGCCGGTGCCAGCTTGACGGCGACTGCCTCAGCAACATCTTGTGGCGTACGGCAGTACTACCGATTTGCGCACGAACGAACAGGACCATGGCGAGCGCGACGCCGGCGGCCGATGCGGCGATCAGGCTGCTGGTCAATGCCACCGCGACCACCGTGGCGACGACACCGAAATCGAGCACGGTGGCGCGCGCACGCAGGAACTGAAGTGGCGCGCGGTCGATCATGCGAAAACCGATCACTACCAGGATGCCGGCCAGCGTAGAGACAGGAATCCACGCGAAAAACGCACTGAACAACAGGGCAGCAGCCAATGCAAACACTCCCGCCATCACGCCGGCCATCCGGCTTTCGGACCCGCTGTTCAAGCCCACCAGCGTGGCTCCCATCTGCCCGGCGCCTGACAGTCCGCCGAGGGCGTTCGAGACCATGTTCGCGATGCCCTGCCCCACCAGCTCGCGGTTCGGCTCGTGTCGGCAGCGGGTCAGCTGGTCGAGCACCACACAGGTCTTGAGGGTGTCGATGGACAGCAGGGCTGCCAGCGTCAAGGCCACGCCCAGCATGCCCGCAATCAGATCGACACCCAGATGGCTGATGCCCGACCAGCGTGTGACCAGCAGACTCAGGAAGCCGTCACCGGCAATCGCCAGCGACCCGATCACCAGGCTATTGCCCGGCAGCACACGCAGGGAAGGGTCAAACAGTGCGAACAGGCCGTAGGCCAGCAGACCGGCCAGGATGCCCAGAATGATGCCGGGCACCTTCTTTGTCACGCGTTGCGCCCCCGTCGCGACCAGTGCCGTTGTCATTCCGATGACCAACGCCCGCCAGTCCCATGTCGCCGGACCGCGCAGCACCTCCCACCAGCCCAGGGTGTCCGGCGCGCCCAGCAAGCGCGGGATCTGGCTGCCGATGATGATCAGCCCGACGCCGGTGAGGTAGCCGCTGACCACCGGGTACGGAATGTATTTGATCAGCCCGCCAAGGCCGATGAGGCCCAATCCGGCCTGCATCAGGCCAGCCAGCATGCCGATCACCACCAGCATGAGCACGATCAGATCAGGCGAATCGCCACGCTGCACCATCTGGATCGCAAACGCCGAGAGAACGGCTGCCGCCGGCGCGCAGGGTGCGCTGATGAGTCGCTCCGTGCCGCCCAGCCAGGACGCCACCAGACCCATGACGACAACGCCCACGATGCCCGCCAAGGCGCCATAGGCGGCATAGCTCGGCGCAATGGCCCCGTAGACGGTTACCCCAAAGGCGATCGCGGCCGGAAATGCCACCAGCATCGCAGCCAGACCGCCCCAGACATCGCCCGGTGTCAGCCGCGGCCGCTCCGTCGGCCAGAGGCGCTGCAATGAGAACGCCTTGCGGTGCGCCATGCGGTTTTCTCAGGGTCGAGCCGGCTCAGATCATTCCGACCACGCGCTTTGCGGCCTTCAGATAATTGGTATTGGGCATCGCGGAGATGCCGAGTCCTTCGACCACCTGCTTCATGCCGGCGTAGTTCTCGCTCTCCGCGCAGGCGCTTTCGACCAGCGCGCCGTTGAACCAGACCTGGGCATATTCACAGATGATTCCGTCGATGGTGAACCCAAAACGCATCTTTTCAACCGCCACGGGGCACAGCTCAGGGTGTTTGCGCGCCATCGCGACGAAACTGTCGATGGTGTAGCTGTCCTGATCGAGCGGAAGGCTGACCTTGAGGTGCGACAAGATGGTGGAGAGGTCCTCTCGCTTGACCGGAAACTGGAACTTGCCGCGCGGCTGGAAGATCTCGTAGCCTTCGGGCGTTTCACCGACCTTGACCTTGATGTCAAGCAGGCCATCGCGCACCTTGACGTTGGCCTCGTCCGTGTTGGCCGAAAGGAAATAGGTTTCCGCGGGCATGCGGCGCGCCTGGAACAGCACGGTCTTGCCGTTCCACATGCGCTCCTTGACGATATCGATCACCCCCTGTCCAAAGACACGGAACTCGGCGCGGGGCACGATCTTGGCGGCATCTGCCGCACTGGTGGCCTCATTCTTTGCAAATACATCTGCCATGGAAGACTCCTGGTGTTGCGGTTCAAGTCATTGGATCGATCAAGACGGCTGGGCCGACTGGCTTTCGGGGGAAGGATCGGCTTTCACCAGGCTGCGGAAGCCCACCAGATAGGCCAGTGACAGAGCAAGGCCTGCCAGCAGCCACCCATAGGAGTGGCGGGCTGAAACCACATTGAGCACCATCGAGGTCCGGTCGCCCTGCTTCATGTTGGCGAGCTGAAGGTCGGCGCCCTGGCGGCCATCCGTGCGGTCCAGACGAACACGCGGCAAGACGTCGTTGCGTTTCGGCTTGGGCAATTGCTCGGCAATCTTCTGCACCCGCAAATCGCCCGGCAACTGCACCGAAAGTTCGTAGACCCCGATTTCCAGCGCGCCGGTATTGACGAAACTGTGGCGCAACAACTGGGTATCGGCAGCAGACTTGGCCTTTTCGCCGGCGGCCATCTTTGGGCGACCCAGGACATCCGGTGCGGCAAACGCAAAGCGCAGGCTCGTCGACGCCGCGATCCCGGGTGGCAGTTCGATCTCAAGTGTCGAGCTTTCCTTGCCCGGCACGGGCTTGAGCACCACCCCGCCGGGAGCCGCCTTCACTTCAAGACGGTCCATACCACCGAAGCCGAGAGGCAGGACAAAGCGGCCCGCCTGGCAGTTCTTCAAGTCGAGGGTGACCGTCGCCCGTGATCCACCATCGGCATGGACATCCAGTTCGGTGGCATACCGGTCGATCACGGTCGCTCCGGCCACGCTATACATGAGCATCCAGGCAGTGAACAGGCGCTTCATGGTGCAACCGCCCAGAATGAAGGCGTCAGCCCAAGCCAGTGAAACCAGGTCGCGCCGGACACCACCAGCAGGATCACGCCGAGGGTACAGGTCAGGACGCCGTACTTGAAATTGTCGGCAACGGAGTACTGATTCGTGGAAAACAGGATCACGTTCGGCTTGCCGCTGATGGGCAAACCGACGACCCAGTCGATGCACAGCGCAGCCGGCAACGCAAACGCGATCGGTGGCCAACCCAGCGCCTTGGCCATGGTGATGATGATGGGCAGCAGGATCAGCGTGCGAACCGTCTTGGAGGTGGTCAGCAGATGGCTGTACATCATCACCGCGATGATCACGGTGTAGGACACGCCGAAGGGAACGCCCTTCAGGTCCATCCCGCCAAACAGCATGCGCACCCCCCATTCGGCCGCACCGGTGTCATCGAGGGCCAACCCGCCCGCGTAGGCCCCGGCGCTGAAGATCAGCAGGTGCCAGGGGATCTCCGCCTCCGCCCATTGCATGACCCCGTAGCGCGGGAACAGCACCAGCACGGCGCCCAGCAACGCAGCAAACGGCGCGCTGATTTCAACGCCAAACCATCCCATGTGCAGTGCATCGGTCATCCACAGGAAGAGCACCAGCCCGAAGATGGCAAGGGCCTTCTTTTCCTCGCGCCGCAGGGGCCCAAGCTCGGCGTATTGTTGCTCGACCAGACCCAGGCCGCCCTCGAGTTGAGGCAAGCGGTCTTGTGCCGCGATCGGGAAGACCAGCTTTTGCCCTAGCCACCACATCATCATTGTCGCCATGATGGCAATCGGCGCACCCACGCGGACCCAGTCCATGTAGTAAACCCGCTCGCCGCCCATGGTCTGAATCAGTCCCACGGCGATCAGATTGGCCGACGAACCGGTCATGGTCATCGACGACAGCACCGAGATGCCGACCAGGTTGAGCAGGAACAGGTTGCGTCCGAAATTGTTGTTGTTCTCCTCGCTCGCCCCGTAGATGGCGGCAACGACGATCATGAGCGGTAGCGTCATCACGGCGCGCGCGGCGGTCGCGGGAATCAGCGGCGCCAGCACCATCTGGATGATGACAAAGGCCATCAGTGCCCAGGAGGCCTTGCGCCCGAACTTGAGGATCAGCCATAGCGCCATGCGCTTGGCCAGCCGGACCTTGACCAGCATGGAACTCAGGATGAAGGCCAGCAAGTTCAGCCAGATCACCTCCATCCCCAGCACGTCCATGATGGCCTTGGGTTCGGACGTGCGTGTGATGAGCAGCAGGAACATCAGCACCAGCGAGGTCAGGTAGGTCGGGAACGGCTCGGTCACCCACCACACCAGTGCCAGGGCAAAGCAGGCCGCACCGGCCTGCGCCGAGGCGCTCAGGCCGGCACCAGCCGGTAGATACAGGATCAGCAGGAACAGCAGGATGCCGCCGGGAAACCCGAGGTAGCGCATCCAGCGTTCGGAAGTGCTTTGCGCCGCTCGCGTCTTCGAGGACAACGACATTCTGTCCATCCCCAGCAACTCCATGAGCTTCTGGTTCTGGGTCTGTCGCGGTGAAGCGGATGCGGTCATGAGCGGAAGCCCGTTGGACTATTTCCAGGTGCTGAAGGGCTGCTTCAGAAGGCTGGAGTTGAAGTAGCGAGGATCGCTGGAGACCTCCATGACGGCCCAATCGGGGAGCTGGACCTTCTCGTCTTCGGTCTGCAGTTCTACTTCGGCCACCACCAGCCCCTGGTTCAGTCCATGAAAAACGTCGATTTCCCAGGTCTTGCCGCCATGCATCTCCTTGTGCCGATGCTTGTCGATCAGCGGTTGCTCGCAAAGGTTGTCCAGCAACTCGCTTGCATCGCAAACCGGGATGTCGTACTCGAATTCAGCGCGTGTCACGCCGGTGGTCATGCCTTTGATCGTGAGCTTGGCGCGGTCGCCTTCGATGCGAACGCGCACCACCCGCTCCTTCTGGGAATTCAGGTAGCCCTGCTTGAAATGAATGCCGGCATCTTTCGGCTTCCAGGCCGCCAGATTGACCAGGTATTTGCGCTCGATTTCCTTGCCCATATTCTTCTTTCCGTGAATCAGACCGTAAACCCGCCATGGCGGACCAAGGATGCCGTCAGGTCGCGGGTCCGGCCGCAGCCTTGGAAGGCATGGACCACCCCTTCTCCGGAGTTTCCCGAAAAGGCCTGTATGACAAGGAAATTCTAGAAAGCGGTGCAGGTGCCGTCCAATCAAACCATCACCTCGTTTCTATAATGATTCATTAATACCAAATGCGGCGGTCGCCCGTTTGAAACGCACCCACAGAGTATGACAACGCTGGCCCAATTGCGAACCTTTCAAGCCGTTGCCCGAAACAACAGTTTCTCGCGTGCCGCGGACGAGTTGCACCTGACCCAGCCCGCCATCAGTGCCCAGATTAGCGCCCTGGAAAGCGCACTCAAGATCAGACTGTTCGAGCGCATCGGAAAAACGATTGCCCTGACAGAGCCGGGGCGTGTTGCCTTGGCCTGCGCTGACGACATCGCCCTGCGGCTGGCGCAGATGCGGCGAGAACTCGACGACCTTGGGGAACTCCATGCCGGTCGCCTGCAGATCGGCGCCAGCATGGTGGTTGGCGTCTACCTTCTGCCCGAAGCGCTGGCGCATTTCAAGCAGACATATCCGCAGGTCGAACTGACGGTCAAGGTCGAACCGGGGAGGCAGATCGTCGAGCGGATCCTGCGTAACGAACTGGACATCGCCATCGTCGGTGAAGTGGCTCGCTTCAATGACGCGCGCATTGCGTTCAAGCCGTTCATTCAGGACGAGCTGATCGTCATCGCCCCGCCCGATCACCCCTTGACCGAAGCCGGCTGCGTGACCCCAATTGAAATGGCCGCTTTGCCTTTTGTCTTGCCGGCGAGCGACTCTGCCAGCGGAGAAAGCATTCAGGAGCAACTGAAAGCAGCCGACATCAGCCTGAAATCAGTGATCGAACTCGGCAACACCGGCGCGGTCAAACACGCCGTCGAGGCCGGCCTGGGCCTGTCCATCGTGTCGCGAATGGCGGTGCTGCGGGAGCTTCAGGAAGGCCGCCTGTGTTCTTTGCGCATCGCCAATCTGGTGCTGCAGCGCCAGTTCTGCCTGTGTTGGCACCATGAAAAGCCTTTTTCGCGGCTCACGACCGCCTTCATTGGCTTTATTCAGGCCTACGCCAGGACCTGGTCGGAAACACACGCCCGAATGTGAGGGCCATTGCGTCGGCGGCGCCGATCCAGACAGCAACGCCCGTCACAGAGGTCTGCGACAGGCGTTGGGGTTCAGTTTTCGGTGATCAGAACGAGTGACGAATGCCCAGGTCAACCCCGGTCGAGTTGCCGCTGGTGAAGCCAGAGTTGAATTTTGAGCCACCCAGTGGCGTGTCCAAACCATCCTTCACGTTCACATATCCGAGCGCCCCATACAACCAGGTCCGCTTCGACATCGAGTAGAAGTATCCAACCGAGTATTTGTCGCCATTCGGCGTTCCGGTGTAGAAGGCTTTCCCGGCCTGCGTATAGCCGGCATCCCACTTGTAGGTCGAGTAGGATGCCGCCAGATTGCCAGATCCCATGGGCGCGGTGAGGCCCAGGCTCCACCCGTTGCCATTCAACTCTTTGTGCGCGACGCTTTGCCCCACGGTGTCGTTTGAATACAGGCCCCAGAGCTTGACGACGCCGAAGTCATAGGTGGCACCGAGTTGCCAGTTGGTCAGGTTGCCACCCTTGGTTTTTGCGATGTTGTAGCCATACTGGGTCTTCCCGTACGAGACACCAGCGGTGAACGGCCCCTTGCCGTTGTTGTCGTAACCCGCATAGAAACCTGCGTAATCGCCATCACCCTTGTAAGCGACGTTGTCCTTCGCATACAGGTTTGCCGGATCCGAATTCTCGCCGGTGGCCACCATGGCGCGGCCGTAAAACCCCCCCAGATCCTTCGGAAGGATGTATCCGATGCTGTTGGAAACGCGCTTGACGGCGGTCGTGTTGTCGTACATCTCGCGGCCCGCCTGCCACATGAAGGCCGCGCCCACGGTGTCGCCGCCAAACGGGTCGAAATCGTTGAAGCCGTCATACAGCGGGTTCTTGTCGCGCCCCAGGCGCAGCTCGCCCCAGGAACCCATCAGGCTGATCGTGGCGCGACGGTTGAAGCCAATGCCATCACCGCCAGCTTTTGTGACGTTGTTTTCGCTGGTCGATTTCCCCACACCACTGTCTGAATCGAACCCGGCTTCAAGATGAAACCCGGCGAAGAGGCCACCGCCCAGATCCTCGCGGCCACGGAAGCCGATGCGGCTGCCGCTCCACTCGCCACTGCTCAGTTGCCAAAGGCTGCTGCCCGGGCTGGCGGAACCGTAGGTCACACCGGTATCGATGACGCCGAACAAGGTGACTGAACTCTGCGCGTAGGACACAGAAAAGGCTGCCAGGGCAGCGATCGCAATGAGGGTCCTTTTCATGATGGGACTGACAGAGTTGGTTGGTAGGTGAAATCAGCCGAAATTGATCGACCGGATCGGTGCCACGTTTTGCAATTCGTCAAACCCGAAAAAGGCATTTAGTGGACTGCTGATTGCCTGCATGACAGACAAATTCTAGAGAGCGGGCTTCTGCCGAGTCCAATCAATAAACTCCGTTCGCAGCATAACTAATGGCTTATACCGAGCACATTCAGAGCCCCGTCCGAGGGGCGCGATGCGCGCGGGATCACTGTTCCTCAGGGCATGGTGTTGCCATGCGGCGACATAGCCTGAGAATCAGCCCCGCTGGCTATTGACACATTGGACAAACCACCGAGTACCGGGATTCAGCGTGGATTCTCGAAAAAGACCGCGTTGGTGTAATCGCTGATCTCGAAATACACCTTCTTCTCGCCCGGATCCACCTGCATGTTGAGGTTCTCGTCAAGGACGCCGTAGCCGTAACGGTAGGCGCGCGGCTTGCCGTCGTCGGTGCCCAGGGCGGTGCTGATCTTGTCGATCTTCAGGAAGCGACGCACCACCTTGTCGCCAGCGTAGACCTCCAGTACGCCATTGGTGCCCGTCCAGTTCTGGATGTCTCGGCTGATCTTGTTCTGCTGCTCCTGGGTGCACGATGTGAGCAGAAATGCCATCATTCCCAGCGTCAGAAGGCGCGTCATTGCTATCGTTTTCATACTTTTCTCCAGTGAGCGTTTTCAGCCCGCCAATAGCGCCGGCATGGCCACGGCGGCCGTGGCGCGCACCAGCGCATGTGCCACGCTGTCGAGTTCGGTGGGTTCAGGGTTGATGACGACCACGCGCGCCCCGCCTTGGCGTGCGGTGTGGGCCAGGCCGGCCGCCGGATAGACCGCGCCTGACGTACCCACCACCAGCATCAGGTCACAGGCCTGCGCGGCCTCCTCCGCAGCGGCCAGCGCCACCGCCGGCAGCATCTCGCCGAACCAGACCACCCCAGGGCGCAGCGCGTTACCGCAATCCGCGCAGGTGGGTGGCCGGCCCGGCCGGGCCCGCGACACGTCACAGACCCCGCCATGCCCGGGCGCGCCCAGGCACGGGTCCAGCCAGATGTCCTCAAAGAGGTTGCCATGCAGCGCCAGCGTGTCCACACTGCCGGCCGCCTGGTGCAGGCCGTCCACGTTCTGGGTGATCAGCGTGAGTCGCCCCGGGTGGCGCTGCTGGAACGCGGCGATGGCATGGTGCCCGGCATTGGGATGCACGTCCTTCATCATCTCGCGGCGGCTCGCGTACCAGTCCCAGACGCGGGTGGGGTCGGCCCGGAAAGCCGCCTCGGTCGCGAGTTCCTCCGGCCGGAACTTCGCCCACAGCCCGGTCTGGGCATCGCGAAACGTCGGCACGCCCGATTCGGCGCTCATGCCAGCGCCGCTCAGCACTGCAATGGAGCCGGCATCACGAACCCAGGCGCCAACGGCGGCGATATCGGTGATGGCGGTCATGTGCCTGCGCCTTTGCCCATCAGGTCCGCTGGCGCAAGGCCTCGTACAGGCACACGCCGCTGGCCACCGACACGTTCAGGCTCTCGACGGCGCCACGCATCGGAATCGAGACCAGTTCATCGCAGGTCTTGCGGGTGAGCTGGCGCATGCCGTCGCCTTCGGCGCCCAGGACCAGGGCGACCGGGCCTTTCAGATCCACCTGGTACAGCGTCTTCGGCGCATCGTCGCTGGTGCCGATGATCCAGATGTTGCGTTCCTTCAGTTCGTTGAGCGTGCGCGCGAGGTTGGTCACCATAAAGTACGGCATGGACTCCGAGGCGCCGCTGGCCACCTTGGCCACGGTGGCGTTGATGCCGGCGGCATGATCCTTCGGGGCAATCACGGCATGGGCGCCGGCGCCATCGGCCACGCGCAGGCAGGCGCCGAGGTTGTGAGGGTCGGTGATGCCGTCGAGCACCAGCAGCAGCGGCGACTCGCCACGGGCCTCCACCTGCTCGAGCAGTTCGTCGAGCGACGTCACCTGCGCCACCGCCTCCACCCGCGCCGCCACGCCCTGGTGCCCGTGGCTGCCACAGAGCTTGGACAGGCGCATGCCGTCGGCCTCAATCAGGCGCACACCCGATTCCTTGACCCGCTCGATGAACTGGCGCATGCGGGCGTCGCGCCGGGTGGGTTCGAAATAGATCTCGACGATGGATTTCGGCGCGGTTTTCAGCCGCACGCCGACGGCGTGGAAGCCGAAAAGGACTTTGGGGGAAGACATGGCCCGATTATCGACTGCTGGCTCTAGACGCAAGGTCCGGGCACAAAGCGGGACGGCCGGGGCGCATACTGGGCCGTTCCCAACTTGCCCGAAAAGGTTCCCATGAAAATTTGCCCCGTTGCCATCGCCGTCGGTTGCGCCAAGTGCCCGGTGTTCAAGGTCTGCCCGCTCAAGAGCACACTGGGCGACCAGCCCGCGAAGAGCGACAAACCCGTGGCCAAAGCCGCTGCGCCAGTGAAATCCGCTCGAAACACCCGCGCCGCGGCGCCTTCTAGGGGCGGCAAGGCCGCCAAGCCTTCCGCGTCGCGCAGGAAGTGACGGCAGAAAACTCCTGAATTTGTAGCTGTCTGCGACCACTGGCCGCTGGGAATCAGGTGTTTTCTCTAGGAATCGACGACCCGACCCGCCTCGATCGTGATTCGGTGCACGCAACGGGCCGCAATGCCGCGGTCATGCGTCACCAGCACCAGTGTCGTGCCCAGTTCGCGGTTCAGGTCGAACATCAGTTCCATGATGGTCTCTCCGGTGGCGAAGTCCAGACTGCCGGTCGGCTCGTCCGCCAGCAGGACGGCTGGTTGCACCACGAAGGCGCGGGCCAGCGCGACCCGCTGCTGCTCTCCCCCGGAGAGCACCCGGGGATAGTGGTTCAGTCGTGTGGTCAGACCCACCCGGGCAAGCATGTCGGTCGCGGCCTTGCGTGAATCCTTGCGCCCGGCCAGTTCCAGCGGCAGCATGACGTTCTCCAGCGCGGTCAGGTTGCCCAGCAACTGGAAACTCTGGAACACGAAACCCACCTTGTGCGCCCGCAAGGCCGCCCGATCGTCCTCGTTCAATGCGAAGATGTCCTGCCCCGCCAGATGCACAGTGCCGCTCGTGGGCGTGTCCAGCCCGGCAATGATCGACAGCAGCGTGCTCTTGCCCGAGCCGGAGGCCCCGACGATCGCGGCGGTCTCCCGCTCGGCCAGGGTGAAATCAATATCGCGCAAAATGTCCAGCGTGCCGGTCGAGTCGGACACGGATTTGCAGACGTGCTCGACGGAAATGATGGCTGGACGGGCGGCTTGGGACATGAAAGGTTTCTGGATTTGAATCGACGACACTTTATCGCGACTGCGGCATGGGCCCTGCCCGTGGGGGCATCTTTCGCTCAGGGCACCAAGGCCACCGCTGCAGCGCCTTCAACCTCGCCCGCCGCCAAATCCAGCGAGGGCAAGGTGGTGCTCGTCCTGGGGGACTCGCTGAGCGCGGAATACGGCCTGTCGCGCGGCACTGGCTGGGTGGCGCTGCTGGACAAGAAGCTTGCCGAGGAAAAGATCGCCGCTCGAGTGGTCAATGCCAGCATCAGCGGCGACACCACATCGGGCGGCCGTTCACGGCTGGCGGCGCTGGTGGCCCAGCACCAGCCGGCCGTGGTGGTCATCGAGCTCGGCGGCAACGACGCGTTGCGGGGCCTGCCGCTCGAACTCACGGCGGACAACCTGACCGCGATGACACAGGCCGCACAGAAGGCCGGCGCGAAGGTGCTGCTGGTCGGCATGCAGGTGCCGCCCAACTACGGGGCCGACTACGGACGCCGTTTCTCCGGAGTTTTTGTGGACGTGGCGAAGGCGAACAAGGCCGCCGTCGTGCCGTTCATGCTCAAGGGCGTGGCCGACGGGCCGGACGCGACCCGGATGTTCCAGGCCGACCGAATTCATCCGACGCAGGAAGCACACCCCATCATTCTGGCCAACGTCTGGCCCGAACTGCGAAAGTTGCTCAAGTGAGTGTGCATCCGATCTCGGCCGCCGAGGCCATGGCCCGGCTTGAAGGCTTCAGCGCGATCATCGATGCGCGCAGCGAGGGCGAACACGCCGAGGACCACCTGCCCGGCGCGCTCAACTGGCCTTCGCTGAACAACGCCGAGCGCGTGCGCGTTGGCACCCTGTACAAACAGGTCAGCCCGTTCGAAGCGCAGAAGATCGGTGCCGCCCTGGTCGCCCGCAATATTGCCGCCCATATCGAGCGCGAGGTCCTGGACAAACCCAAGAACTGGCAGCCATTGATTTACTGTTGGCGCGGCGGCAAGCGCAGCAACTCGCTGGCGCAGTTCCTGGGTCAGATCGGCTTTCGGGTGCATCTGCTCGAAGGTGGCTACAAGGCGTTTCGCTCGGCCCTGCTGGCCGACCTGCCGGCGCAGGTCGCGCGGTTGAACTTCAGGGTGGTCTGCGGCCCGACCGGATCGGGCAAGACGCGCCTGCTGCAGGCCCTGCGTGAAGAAGGTGCGCAGGTGCTGGATCTGGAAGAACTGGCCAGCCACCGCAGTTCGGTGCTTGGCATGATTCCCGGCCGGCCGCAGCCCACACAGAAGCGTTTCGACACCCTGGTCTGGGATGCCCTGCGCCAGTTCGACGCGACGCGGCCGGTCTATGTGGAAGCCGAAAGCAAGAAGGTCGGCAATCTGGCCGTGCCGGACAGTCTGATCCTTGCGATGCGGGACAGTCCCTGTCTGCTGCTGCAGCTGGCCGACGACGAGCGTGTGGCACTACTGCTCGAGGACTATGCGTTTTTCGCGCGCGATACCGATTTCTTCTGCCGGCGCCTGGACGCGCTGACCGTGCTGCGCGGAAAGGCGGTCATCGACGAATGGAAAGCGTTGGTGAAAGACGGTCAGATCGAGACTGTGGTGCGCGCGCTGCTGTTGCAGCACTATGACCCAGGCTATGCGAGTTCGACGCGACGCAATTTCAGCCGGTTTGGCGACGCACCGATCCTGGCAGCTTGCGACCGTTCGATGGCGACCATGCGAACCCTGGCTCGCGACCTGATGGCCAGCGAAAACTGATTGGATGTCTTGACCGGTATTTGCCTTGCGACCAGCGTCTGGTGCATCCGCTCAGGCTTGGGCGGGCGATCCGGGGCCGCCTGACGGGGTGGTTGAATCGTCAGAGGGCGCCACACCGTCCTGGTCGTCCTGCCCCGGTGAACCATCGGACTTGCGCTCGGACTTGGCCCGGAGCTTGTCCTCTTTCTTGCGCTTTTTCGCCAGTTCTTTCTGACGCTTCTCGTATCCGTAGTTGGGTGTAGCCAAAATGTGCCTTCAGGTTCCTTGATGTGGAGCCCACTGTAACAGTTCGCCGCCGGTGGCCTCGACCCGTGGCGCGGCTTCAATTGCCCGTGTGGCCCGCAGGTGCGGCAACCGGCTCTTCGCGCCAGGCCACCGCGCCGCGGTAGGCATGCCAGCTGGCATGACCGAGCAATGGGCCGACCAGCACCAGGCCCGCACCCCAGGGCATCAGCGCCAGCAGGACGAGCGAAGTCAGCAGCACGCCCCATAACATCATCACCCCGGTGTTCTCGAAAACCACCCTAATACTCGTGATCGCGGCTGAAATGGCGTCGGTGTCTCGATCCAGAATCATGGGAATCGACACCACGGCCGTTGAATACACCAGCGCCGCGAAAACGCTGCCCACCCCGAAATAGACCGCGACGAACTCCCAGTTCTCCGGATTGAAAACCGCATTCAGAACACCGGTGGTCGATGGCATGCCGGTATTGAAAAACACCGCGAACACCACCAGCGAGGCGCGGCCCCAGAGCAGTTCCAGCACGATCAGCACAAGGACCAGCATGCCCATGCTGCGGATGTGCGAATCCCAGCAGGTGATGGAGCTGCCCAGATCGGGCACCATGCCCAGTTCGCGGCGCCGGCTGACTTCGTACAGGCCCATCGCCAGAAAGGGACCGACCAGAAGGCAGCCGGAGGCAATGGACATCACGTATTCGGGCTTGGTCCGAAACACCAGGCCCAGCGTCAGGGCCATCAGCCAGAAGCAGATGCCGTAAAAGAGTCCGATGCCAGGGTGGGCCCGAAAATCCTGAAATCCCTGCGCCAGCCACTGAAACGGTGCACCCATCGCCAGTGGCCGCATCAGCGCCTGCGGACCGGTGGGCGGCGGTGGGTGATAGGGTGCCGCCTCTTCAGGCTGGACATCAAGCGGCGGGGTCGGATCGGTCATGGCGGGAGACGAGGCTGGTCAGCATGGCCAGAGACTACCGGCACACCGGTTTGATGACCAGTGCGGAAAACACTGATCCGGATCAATCATTCACGCAGGGCTGCCTGCCAGGCCCGCTCAAGGTCCTGGCGCAGATCGGCCAGCGCCTCCAGTCCGATCGAGAACCGCACCAGCGTGCCGCGCGCCAGGTGCGCCGGCCAGTGGGGCCGCATGCTGGCCACCTCATAGGGAACCACCAGACTGATCGGCCCCCCCCAGCTGTAGCCCAGCTTGAACAGTTCCAGCGCGTCACAGAAGGCATCCACCTGCGCTGACGAGTACGCTGGATCCACGATCACGCTGAACAAGCCAGCAGCCAGACCCGTGGCAGGGTCTGAGGCTTGGGCGCCGCACAGGCGTTGCCAGTGCGCGTGGCCCGGCGATCGGGGCAATGCCGGATGCAGCACCTGGACAAACTGGGGCTGGCTTTCGCACCAGCGTGCCAGTTCCCGCGCTGCCTGATCCTGAGCGCGGTAGCGCAGGGCAATGCTGGGCAGCGAGCGCAGCACGGTCTCAGCGTCGTTCGCCCCGACGCCGGTGCCCAGGCGCATGTGGCTGAGCTTCAGCTTCAGGTGCAGGGCCTCGTCGCGCGTGATCACGCTGCCCATCAGGACGTCGCCGCCCCCACTGGGGTATTTGGTCAGGGCCTGTACCGAGATATCCACGCCCAGACCGGCGTCCAGGTCGAACGGGCTGAAAGCCAGGCCGGCTCCCCAGGTGTTGTCCAGGGCCGTGGTGACGCCGCGCTCCCGGCACAGGCGCACCTGCGCGCACAGGTCGGGGAACTCCATCGTCACGGAGCCAGGCGCCTCCAGCCACACCAATCGGGTCCGCGCGCTGATCTTGTCGGCCAGATCCTGCGGGTGCATCGGGTCATAGAGGCGGTGGGTGATGCCCCAGGCGGCCAGTTCGCCCTCAGCCAGCGCCTTGTTCGGGCCGTAGGCGTTGTCAGGCAACAGCACCTCGTCCCCGGCTTTCAGCAAGCCGAGTGACACGGTCGCAATGGCAGCCAGTCCGCTGGGCGCCAGCAGGCAATGCGCTCCGCCTTCCAGGGCGCAGAGCCGCTCCTCCAGCAGGAAGGTGGTCGGCGTGCCATGCAATCCGTAGGTATAGCCCGTCTTGTTCTTCCAGTTGCGTGACCGCATGGCCGCGACGCTCGAAAAAATCACCGTCGACGCCTTGAAGATGCCGGGCTGAGGCGCTTCAAATCCGGCGGGCGGCTGGTAGGGATGATGAATCAGGCGGGTAATGGGGTCGAGCTTGGATGCGGTCATGCGCGCAATGGTAGCGCCAGGACCATTCAGGGCCGAATGAACGATTGGCAGAAACCGATTGGCAGAAACAGAAAGCGGGAGACTGGGCTCCCGCATTTCATGACCGTCGCGACTGTGGCCGGCGTTTCAGAGCTTCCATTTTTCGAGCAGCATTTCCGGCGACATGCTGTCGTAGTTCTCGAAGGGCTGGTGAATCCAGGGGTTGGTCGGAAGGAATTCCACGGAGTAGTCCGGAACGAAGGTCGACACGCCCTTCGTCCAGATCACGGCGCTGCGCAGCTCGGTGATGGGGGCATAGTTGCTCTTGAGCATTTCGAACACCGCCTTCAAGGTGTGGCCGGTGTCAGCCAGATCATCCACCAGCAACACGCGCCCGGCGATCTCACCCTTGGGTGTGGTGATGAAGCGCGCGATGTCCAGATGCCCTTGCACCGTGCCCGCGTCTGCACGGTAGGAGCTGGTCGACATGATGGCCAGCGGTTTGTTGAAGACGCGCGAGAGGATGTCCCCCGGACGCATGCCACCACGCGCCAGGCACAGGATGGTGTCGAACTGCCATCCGGACTGGAAAACCTTCAGGGCGAGTTTCTCGATGAGGTTGTGGTACTCGTCATAGCTCACGTACAGGTGCTTGCCATCTTCTGTCAACATTTGTATTTACTCCTGATTTAGTAGCTAACAAAGACCCAAACACGCTGGGAAGGGGCCAGAATCATCACAAAATGTACGGTGAACTCAGTCCGGGAGGTAGGGGTGGCGCATCATGATGGTGTGATCGCGGTCCGGGCTGGTGGAGACGATGTGAATCGGCACCCCGGTCACCTGCTCGATGCGCTGCAGGTACAGGCGCGCGTTGACCGGCAGCTTGTCATACTGGGTGACGCCCACGGTGCTGTCGGTCCACCCCTCGATCGTTTCATACACCGGGCGGCAGCGCGCAATCTCGTCCGCACCCATGGGCAGGATGTCGATCAGCTCGCCGTCCAGTTCATAGCCGGTACAGAGCTTGAGCTCCTTGAGTCCGTCCAGCACGTCGAGTTTGGTGATGCACAGCCCCGACAGACCATTGACCTGCGCACTGCGCTTGAGCAGCGCGGCGTCGAACCAGCCGCAGCGGCGGCTGCGCCCGGTGGTGACGCCCTTCTCGGCGCCCACGGTGCTCATGTGCCAGCCCGGCGTGCCTTCTTTTTCCCACTCCAGTTCGGTGGGGAACGGCCCGCCGCCGACGCGGGTGCAATAGGCCTTGGTGATGCCCAGGATGTAGTGCAGCATGCCCGGGCCCACGCCGGAGCCGGCCGCCGCATTGCCGGCCACGCAGTTGCTGGAGGTCACATAGGGGTACGTGCCGTGGTCCACGTCCAGCAAAGTGCCCTGGGCGCCTTCGAACAGCAGGTTGGCCCCGTGCAGGTTGGCTTCGTTCAGTTCGCGCGACACGTCGGCCATCATGGGCTTCAGCAATTCGGCGTGCTTCATGGCTTCCGAATAGACCGCCTCAAACTGAACTTCACCGTCGCGAATGTAGGGCTTGAGCGCATCGGGGAACGCGAAGCTGCCCGAATTGAGGAAAGTGGTCAGCACATGGTTGTGCAGGGTCAGCAGGTCACGCAGGCGGGCGGCGAAGCGCTCCGGGTATTTCAGGTCCTGCACCCGCAGGGCGCGCCGGGCGATCTTGTCTTCGTAGGCCGGGCCGATGCCGCGGCCGGTGGTGCCGATCTTCTCGGTGCCGCCCTGCTCGCGCGCGGCTTCACGCGCCACGTCCAGCGCCGCGTGAAACGGCAGGATCAGCGGGCAGGCCTCGCTGACGCGCAAGCGTGATCGCACCTCGACCCCGGCTTTTTCGAGCCCTTCGATTTCTTCGAACAGCTTGGCCGCCGACAGGACCACGCCGTTGCCGATGTAGCACTTCACGCCGGGACGCATGATGCCGCTGGGAATCAGGTGCAGCGCCGTCTTCACACCATTGATCACCAGCGTGTGGCCGGCGTTGTGCCCGCCTTGGAAGCGCACCACGCCCTGGGCACTCTCGGTGAGCCAGTCCACCAGCTTGCCCTTGCCCTCGTCGCCCCACTGGGTGCCGACGACCACGACGTTTCTACCTTTGGTCATGTTCATTGCGATTGTTCTCAAATAGCCTGTACGACCCACTGCCCGGCAACCTCGATCAGTTCACGGTCGCAATGGAATTCATCGATTTCGCTGTCGTGGCCCGGCAGCATGCCGACCACGGTTTCTCCTCGCCCGCGCAGCGATGCAATCGCTGCGCGCAAGGTGGCATCCTCGCCCCAGGGCGCGCGGATTGCCGCCTTCAGGGGGCGCGGTGCGGCCGCACCGACCACATTCTTGAGGTCAAGGCTGAAACCGACAGCCGGACGGGCCCGGTCGTGGTTGTGTCCGAAGACTGCGCCCACCCCGTCATAGCGGCCCCCGCGCACCAACGCGTCGCCCGCGCCGCTCGCGTAGACCGAGAAACGGGGACCGCTGTAATAGGCATAGCCCCGCAGGTCGGCAAGATCGAAGGTGACCCGGGCGTCGCCGAGCTGGCTGGCCAACCATTTCAGGTTCGACAGCGCCTGGTCGATTCCCGGCGCGGACTTCAAGGCCACGCGGGCCTCATCAAGGACCTTCTCGTCGCCGTACAGTTGTGCCAAGGCCAGCAGGCCCTCCCGGGTCGAGGCCGGCAGACCACGGCTCAGCGAGGCCAGTTCGGTCGAGTCCTTGGTGGCCAGCGCCGCATGCAGTTCGGCCAGAACCGGCGCACTGACTGATACGCCGGCCAGCAAGGCATCAACGACGCTGGCATCGGCCAGATCGACGCTGAGCCCGGAGACCTGTGCAGCCTTGAGGCAGTCCAATGCCAGCAGGAGGATCTCCAGATCGGCCTCGCGGCCGCTGTGCCCGTAGATCTCCGCCCCCAGTTGCAGCGGCTCGCGTGTGGCATGCGGACGGTCCGGCCGCGTGTGCAGCACCGGGCCACAATAGCACAATCGCGCCACGCCGGCGCGGTTCAGCAGATGGGCGTCGATCCGTGCGACTTGCGGCGTGGTGTCCGCACGCACGCCCAACATCCGGCCGGACAACTGGTCGACGAGCTTGAACGTCTGAAGATCGAGCGCCTCGCCCGTACCTGTCAGCAGCGACTCCAGATGCTCCAGCAGCGGCGGGATGACCAGTTCATACCCATAGCTGCTGGCTGTGTCCAGCAGGCTTCGGCGAAGCTCTTCGATGTGGCGCGCCTCGGATGGCAGGACATCGGCAATGTGATCCGGCAGGACCCAGGCGGACATGTGATGAGAGGGCTGTTAAAACGTTGATTTTACTGGCCCTGAAACGCCAACTAGGTCGCAAGCCACAACAAAACCAGTCCGGCAAGCACAGTACAGAGCCCGAAAAACCGGATCTGTCCGTCCTGCAGTTGCAGCAGCTGTGCAAACAGGCGCCGCCATCCGCCGGGCGACAGAAAGGGCAACAGGCCCTCGATCACAAGAACCAGGGCCAGCGCCGCCAGCAGATTGACGGAATCCAAGATCTACTTCTTGCCCGCAGGGGCAGCGGGCGCCGTGCCGGATCCACGCATGACCTTGAAGAACTCGGAAGACGGATCCAGGACCATGACATCGCTCTTCTTCGCGAAAGTCGCCTTGTAGGCATCCAGGCTGCGATAGAACTGGGCAAACTGCGGGTCTCGGCCGAAGGCGTCACTGAACGTGCGCGCCGCCTCGGCGTCGCCATCGCCCTTGATCTTCTGGGCTTCGCGATAGGCGTTGGCGATCGTGACCTCGCGCTGGCGATCAGCGTCAGCCCGGATCTTCTCGCCTTCGGCGGCACCGGTCGACCGCAATTCATTGGCGACCCGCTTGCGCTCGGCCTCCATGCGGCGATAAACCGATTCGGTGATCGCGTCGACATAATCGGCGCGCGTGATCCGCACATCAACCACGTCAACGCCCCAAGGGTTGGAGCCCTTGACCACTTCGAGCACTTCCTTCTTGACTGCGGCCATCAAGGCCTCGCGCTTGTGCGACAGGATGTCCTTGACCGAACGTTTGTTGATTTCTTCCTGAAAGGCATTGCGGACCACCCGATTCAATTGGTTGGCGCCGGCGGCTTCGTCCAGACCCACGTTGCGGATATAGGCCTGGGGGTCGGTGATGCGCCAGCGCACGTACCAGTCGATCACCATACGTTGCTTCTCCAGTGTCAGCATCGGCTCGGCATCCGCGCTGTCGAGCGTCAGCAGGCGCTTGTCGATGTAAGAAACGTTCTGGAAAGGCGGCGGCAGCTTGAAGTTCAGCCCGGGTTCGGTAATGACATGCTTGATCTGACCCAGCGCGTAAACCACGCCGTACTGGCGTTGATCGACGACAAACATCATGGAGCTCAAAAGAGCCAAGGCCACCAACAGCGACGATGCAATAAATCCAACTCGGTTCATTTCTTGATCTCCTCAACGGGCCTCGCGGTCACGGGTCCGAGCGGAATCCCGGGTTCGGGAATCCGCAGCCGGCGCGGGGGCCGGAGTGCCGGTTGTCGCAGGTGCTGTTGGCGCAGCCACTGAAGCGGCTGGCGCGTCGGCGGCTGCCGCCTGCTGGATGATCTTGTCCAGCGGGAGATACAGAAGATTGGAGCCCTGCCGGGAATCGACCAGGATCTTGGTCACGTTGCCATACATTTGCTGCATCGCATCCAGGTACATGCGGTCACGCGTGACCTGTGGCGCCTTCTGGTATTCGGCCAGAACCGATCGGAACCGCTGAGAATCACCCTGAGCCTGGGCCACGATCCGCGCCTTATAGGCCTCCGACTCTTCCTTGAGCCGGGAAGCGGCACCGACGGCGCGTGGCACCACGTCATTCGCGTAGGCCTGTGCCTCGTTCTTGGCACGTTCGCGCTCCTGGCCGGCCTTGATCACGTCGTCGAACGCGGCCTGGACCTGCTCGGGAGGCCGAACACCCCCCTGCTGAAGGCTGACTCCCACGACTTCTATGCCCACCTTGTAGCGATCGAGAATGATCTGCATCAGGCTGCGGACACGACCTGATATCTGGTCCCGCTCATCCGCCAGGGCGGAGTCCATGCGCATCTTCCCCACAACCTCGCGAACCGCCGTTTCGGCCGCCTGAACGACAGCCTCGGTCGGGTTTTTGCTCTCGAAAAGAAAGGCTCGCGCGTCGTTGAGGCGATACTGGACGGCGAACTTGATCTCGACGATGTTCTCATCCTCCGTCAGCATCGCCGATTCACGCAAGCCGGTGGCCTTGATCACGTTGTCGCGGCCCACGTCGACGGATCGGATCTGGGTGACGAAGACCAGTTCGTGACGCTGGATGGGATACGGAAGGCGCCAGTTGAAACCGGCCCCGACGGTACTCTTGTACTTGCCGAACTGGGTGATGACGGCCTGCTGGCCTTCCTGGACGATGAAGAAGCCTGTTCCGAGCCAGATCAGCAAGGCCACCCCGGCGATCAGGCCCACGCCAAGACCGGCATTTTTCATGTCCGGTGGCTGGAATCCGCCCGTGGAGCCACCCCCATCGCGTCGGCCACCACCCCGCGAGCCACCGAACAGGTTGCCGAGCTTTCGATTGAAATCACGCCACAACTCATCCAGGTCCGGGGGACCCTGATTGGGGCCGCCTTGTCCCCGCCCGTTCGACGAGGGTGGCAGCGGCGGCTCTTTCCCTGGCCGTGCCTCCTCGGGCTTGTCGCCGTCCGACCCGGATTCGCCGCCCCGCCCCCAACGCGGGTCGTTCAGATTGAACATGCCACGGATGCGCCGTGCGAGTCCGGCGCCCTTGAGCGCGGGTAAATTGAAAGTCATTCGCTTGCCTAACCTTGTCTGAGGTCTCGATTGTGCCCAATCAGGCGCTGCCTTCGTCAGACTCGTCCGGGTAATCCGGGGCGAGCTGTCCGGGCATTGCGGTTTGCGCCCGGGTCGCAAGCAGCGTGCGCAGTTGCGACAGGCCCTCCCCGCTGCGCGCACTGACAAAGACCCGCGGAACCGAAATGCCATCCACGTCGAAGTGGTCAACCTGTTGCAAGGGACGCTGCTCCGACGGGAGCGCGTCAACTTTGTTGAAAACGAGCACCTGCGGCACCCCGTCAGCACCGATCTCTCGAAGCACGCGCTGTACTTCGGCCATCTGCTCCGGGAAACCAGGATTCGACGCGTCGACCACGTGGAGCAGCAGATCTGCGTCAACCGCTTCCTGCAAGGTTGCCTGAAACGCATCGATCAACCCGTGTGGCAGATCCCGGATAAAGCCTACCGTATCCGACAGGGAGACCGAACGCCCCGCTTCGCCCAGGTACAACTGCCGTGTGGTGGTGTCCAGCGTCGCGAACAATTGGTCCGCAGCATAAGCGCGAGCCTTGACGAGCGCATTGAAAAGTGTGGACTTGCCGGCATTCGTGTAGCCCACCAGTGAGATAGAAAAGCTGTCGCGGCGGGCCCGCTGGCGACGCTGGGTCCGACGCTGACGTTTGACCTTTTCAAGCCGCTCGCGGATGCGCTTGATGGCCTCGCTGATCATCCGGCGGTCCAACTCGATCTGCGTTTCACCGGGACCACCGCGCGTGCCAATGCCTCCGCGCTGGCGCTCCAGGTGCGACCACCGCCTCACCAGTCGCGTGCTTACGTATTGCATGCGGGCCAGTTCCACCTGCAGCTTGCCTTCATGGCTGCGGGCCCTTTGGGCAAATATTTCGAGAATCAGAAGTGTCCGCTCGTTGACCGGCAAACCGATATGGCGTTCGAGATTGCGTTGTTGCGCCGGGCTCAAGGACTGATCAAACAAGATTTCCTGTGCACCGTGCTGCTCAGCCAGCCATTTGATCTCGTCTGCCTTCCCGCTGCCTACAAACAATGCGGCGTCGGGTGCCTTCCTCTTGCAGGTCAGGCGCGCAACCGGGGTGAGCCCGGCGGTCTGCGCCAGCAGGCCCAACTCCTGAAGTTCGGAATCGAAATGCGGCAAACCAAAATCCACACCCACCAGTATGGCGCGCGCAGTTGGCGGGATGGCGGGATCAGCCAGACTCAATTCGGCAGCTGTTCTGAGGATTTCAGGGCCTCACGACGGGCGCGTGGGCACAGGACAATCAGCTTGCGGCAGGCTCGCCACCTTCGTTCGCAGCAATCGTGACCGGGCGCCCCGGAACGATCGTTGAAATCGCGTGCTTGTAGACCATCTGGGTGACCGTGTTCCTCAGAAGCACCACATACTGGTCGAACGATTCGATCTGCCCCTGGAGCTTGATGCCATTGACCAGGTAGATCGAAACCGGCACATGTTCCCGGCGCAAGGCGTTGAGGAAGGGGTCTTGCAAGAGTTGCCCTTTGTTGCTCACGATATTCTCCGTGTTCAAAAGTTGTTATCAGGGCCCAACCATAACACAGGGGCCCGAAAGGCCGTGCGGAACATGGGCCATATCCCGACGACGCCCGGCCACGGCATGGTTCCTAGTGGGATTCCTTGTCGGTGAAAGGGTTCTTCGAACTCTTCATTTCAATGCGTAGCGGGGTCCCGACCAGGTCAAACTCCTTGCGAAAGCGCCCTTCAAGAAATCGTTTATAGGCATCGGTGACATGTTCAAGAGAGTTCCCATGAATCACGATGACCGGCGGATTCATGCCCCCTTGGTGGGCATAGCGCAGCTTGGGGCGGAACATGCCCGCCCGTTGGGGTGACTGAAACTGCACGGCCTCAAGCAGGAGACGGGTCAGTACCGGCGTCGACATCTTCCGGGTGCAAGCCTTGTAGGCCTGCACGATGGAGGCCCACAGGGGGCCCAAGCCCTGCCGCTTGCGGGCAGAGATAAAGTGCAAGGAAGCAAACTTCAGAAACGCGAGCCGGGTTTCAATGGAGCGCTGAAGCAGGCTTCTTTGATAGTCATCGATCGCGTCCCATTTGTTGACGGCCAGGACCACCGCCCGCCCGCTTTCAAGGGCGTAACCGGCAATGTGCGCGTCCTGGTCGGTAACGCCTTGCGTGGCGTCGAGCAAGAGCAGGACGACATGGGCCGATTCGATCGCCTGGAGCGTCTTGACAACAGAGAACTTTTCGATGGCTTCGAATACCTTGCCACGCCGGCGCAGACCCGCGGTATCGATCAGTTCAAATCGCTGCCCGTTGCGCTCGAAGGGCACTGAAATTGCATCGCGCGTGGTGCCGGGCAAGTCGAACGCCACCAGCCTTTCCTCACCCAGCCAGGTGTTGATCAGCGTGGACTTGCCGACGTTGGGACGGCCGGCCACGGCCAGCCGAATCACCCCAGGGGCTTGATCCGTCTCTTCGTCATCGGGTTCGGGCAGCTCGAGCGGCTCCAGCGCCAGATCGACAAGGCTGCGTATTCCTTGCCCGTGCGCAGCTGACACCGGGATCACCTCGCCCAGTCCCAACTCGTAGAACTCGGTCAATTGCACGCCTTCGTGCATGCCTTCCGCCTTGTTGGCAACCAGGACGCATGGTTTGCCCAGCTTGCGGAGGTAGTTGGCAATGTCGTGATCCTGTGCAGACACGCCAGCGCGCGCGTCGACAACGAAGATCACGACATCGGCCTCGGCGACGGCCTGTCGTGTCTGCCGCGCCATTTCATGAAAGATGCCACTGGCGGCATCTGGCTCGAAGCCACCGGTATCGATGACGATGTACTCATGCTTTCCGGATTTGCCGATGCCGTAATGCCGATCGCGGGTAAGACCCGAGAAGTCGGCAACGATGGCGTCTCGCGTCTTCGTGAGACGATTGAACAGAGTTGACTTGCCGACGTTGGGCCGCCCGACCAGAGCCAGAACAGGTTTCACGTCAATGAACCTGTTCCATCACTCGGGTCGGAAGCCGAAAACGCCACCGTTGCGGGTAACGGCAACCAGTGTATCCCCTGCCAGAACCGGCGTCGCAGCGATGGCGGAGCCATCGGTTGTCAATCGGTTCAGGGGACTTCCGTCTTCGACCGAAAGCAGGTGAATCAGGCCGATATCGTCACCCACCGCAACGGAACGACCGACCGCCAGGGGCGCCGTCATCGCACGGTACTTCAGACGCTCAGAGACCCATTGGCGATCACCGTTGACGCGGCTCCAGGCAAGGATCTTTCCATCGGCTTCGACACCGAACACAGAACGTTCATTCCCGTGAACACCCACGACGCCATTCGACGGTGTGCTCCAGACGAGTGTTCCTTTGGCGGTATCCACGCAACCGACAGCGACCTGAAATGCGCGGGCACAGACCACAGTGCCCTCCCGACTGACACTGCCCACCAGATCGATCAAGCGTTCCACATCGTTTGCGCCACGCGCCGTTGCGATGGGCACTTCCCAACGAACGCTTCCGCTTAGCGGATTGAGCCCCACCATCCGGCCCGACAGGCCGACAATGAGGGTGTCGCCAACGGCCCGGATCACGCCGGCTTCGCGGAGCACCAGTGCATCACCGGGACGCTGCTGCGCCCACAGCTTGCGTCCGGTGGCACCATCGAACGCCGAAACTGAGCGATCAGCAGCTAGCACGAATACGCGCTCACCCGCGACAAGAGGGGCGGTATAGACCTGAGCCGGGATGCGCTGGCGCCAAAGCTCCTTTCCATCCCGCAACGCGATCAGCATGTTGGAGCGGGTGACAACCGCCGCCGTCTTACCGTCGCTACCGACGCCTGCTGCCAGCGGCTCACTCACTTTCGCGCGCCATATTTCTCGACCGCCTGTGCTCTCCAGCCCCACCAGCGTGCCATCGGACGAGGCCAGCGTAATCCGCTCGCCGTTTACCTTGACGTCAAGCGGGAAGTTGACGGCGCCAATCTTCAGGCTCCAGGCTTGTCGCACACCGATCAATGCAGCGTTGGGTGAAAGTTCAACCGGCTTGGGCTTGGCGCCCCCCCCCGTGCAGGCTGCCAGCACACAAGCCGAGACAGCCAGCACGCAGCTCCTGGCCCAGCCGGTGGCATTGATACCTGAAGCCTTCACTTCTTGCTCCCGGATGCAGCGTCGCCGGCGGACGCCGCGACGGGTTCGCCGGCTTCAGGGTTGACGCCCAGCGCAATCAGCTTCACTTCAACCAGGCGCCGGTAATCGGCCTTTGCATCAAACGATCGAAACGCTTTTTGGTACTCCGCCACGGCTTCGGATTTCTTCCCTTGAAGTGAGGCTAGATCGCCCTTGCGGTCCGCCACCAAAGCCTCGAATTCCTTTGGAACCGAACCGGCCAGTTGTTTGGCCGCGTCGTCATAGGCCTTCTGGCTGATCAAGATCCCTGCGAGCCGAAGCCTCGCGACCGCCTGGTAACCTTCATCGGGAGCCTTGTCCACGACCCAACGCAGCGCGTCTTTGGCAGCGTCCACCTTGTCTGCATCGTAGAACACTTTTCCAGCCACCAAGCCAGCCTGCTGTGCGTAGGTGGTGCCGCCAAATTTGTCCTTCATGTCACCAAACGCCCGCTCAAGCCGCGACAAATCGCCGGCAGACGCCGCGCGCTCGACCTCGTCGAACAGGGCCGCCGCCTGGACGGCACGGCTTCTCTGCCAATACTGGTAGCCATTCCAGGCGGCAAACGTGCCCAGCACAGCGATGAGCAACCAAGTGATGAGATTGCCGTAGGTTTTCCAGAAGTGCCTGAGTTCGTCAAGCTGCTCCTGTTCTTCAAGGTCGAGATGTTTTGCCATGTAACTGCGGAATTAAGCGTTGGATTGTAGGGTCTGTGCCCAGGTCAGCAGGTTCAGCAACGTGTGGGTGGCTTGCGCGCCACCGCCCTCGCGCATCGGTTTGACCGTGACCGCCTCCTGCGCCACCTCGTCGAGACCAAAAACCAAGGCAAAACGCGCACCGCTGGCATCAGCCTTCTTGAACTGGTTTTTCATGCTGCCCATTCCTTCGGCCGATCCGGCATGCATCAGGACACTTAAACCCGCTGATCGAAGCATCTGAATTGTTTTCATAGCAAACGGCATGGCGCTCGCGTCCTGAATGACGGCATACATGTCCGGCACGAGTAGCACCGGCGCGCCCCCCTCCTCTCTGACGAGCTCGAGCACACGCTCGACGCCAAGCGCCCATCCGACGGCTGGCGCTGGCTTGCCACCAATCTGCTCGATCAGGTAGTCATAGCGACCGCCACCACAAATTGTTCCCTGAGATCCCAGTCGATCGGTCACGAACTCAAACACGGTCAGGTTGTAATAGTCCATTCCACGAACGAGACGCGGATTGATGCTGTAGGCAACCTCATTGGCATCGAGAATGGCGCGCAAGGCATTGAAATGCGCCAGCGAGGCATCCCCCAGATAGTCCAGCAATCGAGGGGCGCCATCGATGATCTCCGTCATTGCGGGGTTCTTGGAGTCGAGTATTCGCAGGGGATTGCTATGCAGTCGTCGTTGGGCGTCGGCATCAAGCGCTGCGGCATGGCATTGAAGATACGTTATCAACGCAGCTCGATGCGCCAAACGCTCGGAAGGCTGGCCAAGGCTGTTGAGCTCAAGCCGGATGCCGGTAAGGCCCAGTTCCCGCCAGAGAGCATCCGCAAGCAAGATGAGCTCGGCGTCCACCTCGGCACCTGCAAAGCCAAGCACCTCCGCGCCAATCTGGTGGAATTGCCGGTAGCGGCCGCGCTGCGGCCGCTCGTGACGAAACATCGGCCCCATGTAGTAAAGGCGCTTACCACCATCGTAAAGCATGGCATGTTCAACAACTGCCCTGACCACCCCGGCCGTACATTCAGGCCGCAAGGTCAGCGCCTCTCCGTTCAGACGGTCCTCAAAGGAATACATCTCCTTTTCGACAATATCCGTCACTTCACCCAAACCGCGCACAAATAGGGCCGTGGGTTCCACAATCGGCGTTCGGATATTCCGGTAGGCGTATCGCGCCATGAGCCCCCGCACCTTCGCCTCAAGCCACTCCCAAGCGGCAGATTCCGGCGCCAGCACATCGTTCATGCCCTTGACCGCCGACAGTTTCTCGGCACGCATCGGCTTGTTTACTTCGACCATGGTCTCTTCAATCGGAATTCGCAGGCGACGCTGTGCCAAACCGGTTTTCAATGTAGTTTTCAACGATGGCCTGGAACTCCTGAGCAATGTTTTCGCCGCGCAGGGTCAGGCGCTTTTCCCCATCGATGAAAACCGGGGCTGCAGGCGCCTCGCCTGTACCGGGAAGGCTGATCCCAATGTCAGCATGTTTGCTTTCCCCAGGGCCATTGACGATACATCCCATCACCGCCACCTTGAGTTTTTCGACGCCGGGATAGACGCCCTTCCAGACGGGCATCTGGGAGCGCAGGAAATCGTCAATCTGCTTTGCCAGATCCTGAAACGTACTGCTGGTGGTTCGTCCGCAACCCGGACAGGCCGTAACGCTAGGAACGAAACTTCGCATGCCCAGGGATTGCAGAATTTCCGAAGCAACAACCACTTCCTGGGTCCGCGACTCTCCTGGCTGGGGGGTCAACGACACCCGTATGGTGTCACCGATACCCTCCTGCAAGAGGACAGCCAGTGCGGCCGTCGAAGCGACGGTTCCCTTGGTGCCCATTCCTGCTTCGGTCAAACCCAGGTGCAATGCGTAATCACATCGACGCGCCAGTTCACGGTAGACCGAGATCAAGTCTTGAACGCCGCTGACCTTGCACGACAAGAGAATCTGGCTCCCGTCCAGGCCCATGCTTTCCGCAAGCGTTGCCGATCCGATCGCTGAACTCACTAAGGCTTCATACATGACCTGGCGGGCCTCCCAGGGTACCGAGCGCCTGCTGTTCTGATCCATCAGATCAACCAGAATGTCTTGATCCAGGCTTCCCCAGTTCACGCCGATCCGAACAGGCTTGCTCCAGCGCATCGCGGCCTCGATCATTTGTCCGAACTGCTTGTCGCGTTTATTGCCTTTTCCGACGTTACCCGGGTTGATCCGGTATTTTGAGAGAGCCTGCGCGCAGGCCGGGAAATCGGTCAAGAGGCGATGCCCGTTGTAGTGAAAGTCCCCGATAAGAGGCACGTTCACACCCATCCGGTCCAGTTGCTCCCGCACATAGGGCACGGCTGCGGCAGCTTCTGGCGTGTTGACCGTCAGGCGCACCAGTTCAGAACCCGCGAGGGCCAATTCCTTCACCTGAATCGCGGTCCCGATCGCATCGACGGTGTCAGTGTTCGTCATGCTCTGGATTCGCACGGGTGCATCACCACCGACCGTCACCACGTGAGTGCCCCACCCGACACGGGCCTGCCGGGACCTGCGAGTCTGCGGCAATGCCGCGGGGATGGGGTGAACGATCGAATTCACTCTTTCACCTCGAATCGAGCGACGTTGTTCTGCGCCAAAGCGGCCAGATCCATAAGCTTGCCCCGCACCTCCACGGTTGTGACATCGACACGGCCCACGACAACACTCAGCGGCAGGACACCTGATGCGCCAGCGATTTCTCCTGGGCTGAGTTCCTTCTTCAGAATGGTTGCCCCCTTGGCATCCGTCACCTGGATCCAGGACGGCCCTCTAACCGAAAATACAATGATGTTCTCTGACGCAGTCTTTCCAGACTGGTCAATCGGTCTTCCCGCCTCCGCAGCTGTGGAAGGGGCTCCAGCCATGAAAGAGGACGCGGTAACCACTGGGGCTGACGCTGGCAACACGGCGGCCACACCATTGGCTGACGCTGCAACCGATTCGGGCCCTTTTGCCAAGGTCGGCACCGGCTCTGCTGACGTGGACGCTGCCTTGTCCACAGTGGCCATGGGCGCCGGCAATGCCGCAGTGCGATCGCTACCCACCGGCGTGGGACTGGCAAGGCGCTGAAACCACGGCAAGAACACCAGGACAACGGCACCCAGTAGCAAAGCAAGTACGGCCAGAACCAGAGGTCTCGTAAGTTGAGATGCAGCGAGTGTCACCGGCCCTTGGCCTTGCGCAGCGCGAAAGGGGGCGTTCAGTCCGTCATCTGGTGCAACAGGCTGGCGTGTCGGATTAGGCAGTTTCTCAAGCACGGGAGTAGCGTCGACCTTGAGCGCACGACAGACACTTCCCGCCAGCGCCCTGACAAAGACCGCATCGGGGAGCAAGTCCCATCTTTCGGACTCCAACGCTTCCAGACGATGAACCGGCACCTTGAGCATTACGGCCAGCGCACCAACGTGCATGCCCGCCGCTTCGCGTGCCCGCTTCAACCGGGCTCCGGCGCCGAGATCTGGCCGCGCCATCGATTCAGTGGAAATGGTGGTGTCATCCACACGCTCAGTCATCAAACTCTCCGCGTTCGTAGCGTCCGGCTTCTTTCGTCTGCGGGAATCGCCGTTTCAACTGGTCTCCAAGTTGCCGCATCGCTTCGGGATTGTTCAACTTCCGTTCCACTTTGATTCCCAACCACAACGATTCCGAATTGGCCTGCTCGCTGTTGTTCAGTCGCCTGATGTAAAACTGGGCTCGTGTCAGTTCACCGCGACCATACAGAATCAAGGCCAGGTTGTAGCCTGTGACGGGATTGCCCGCGTCCATTTCGTAAGAACGTGTCAGGCTGCGCTCGGCCTTGACTCGGTCACCAGAACGTGCTTCACACAATCCTTGGGCAAGATACGTCTTGGACCGGTCTATATACATAGGATTGGCGCGAGCCCGGGAGAAGGCTTGGAACGACTCGGGGTACCTAGCCTGCTGGCACAGGAACCAGCCATAATTGTGCAGTGTCCCCGAATCGCCCGGATTAAGGGCAAGAGCCCGTTGAAAGCTCTCCTCGGCCAGGCGCGTGTCATTCAGCCGCATGTAAATCAGCCCGCGAAGGTTGTACGCTTCCACCAAGTTGGGGTCAAGCACGAGTACTTGTTTCAACTCGTCAAGCGCGACGTTGGTCTGCCCCTGATCAAAGTAGCTAATAGCCAGTTCGAAGCGAAGTCGCGCCCGATTTCGAAGATCTGTCTCTTCACCTTCTGCTCTGGCCGCCTTGGTGGGCGGTCTTGCTGCGACTGGAGATGCTCCGCTCGTTGACGTAGTGCTCGGATCCGAGGCGCAACCGAACAGGCCTACGCACAGCAACAGGCATGCTGTGCCCCCCGCCAACTGTGCGAAGTACGCCTTCTGGCACTTCAAAGAACGTTTCATTCCTGGATTTCCCCCCAATTGACGCACTGACTATCTGGCCGCCTGCAGCATGATGGTTCTTCTGCGGGCCATGCGTTCGCCAGCGCCGGTGCGATCCTTTACGTCACCCGCCAACTGACCGCACGCAGCATCAATATCGTCACCGCGCGTCCTGCGGATGGTCGTGACAATACCAGCCTCGGTGAGTATCCGCGCAAATTCCTGAATTGCAGCCGAACTCGACCTCACTAGGCCGGACGCTGGAAAAGGGTTGAATGGGATCAGGTTGAACTTGCAACGGACACCCCTGTCGTGATCCTGTCGCCGCACCAGATCGAGCAGTTGCCTGGCATGCTCTGCCCGATCATTGACGCCGTCCAGCATGCAGTACTCGAAAGTCACGAAATCGCGCGGCGCATGCGCCAGATAGCGACTGCATGCATTAAGCAACTCGTGGAGCGGGTATTTCTGGTTCAGTGGTACCAGATCGTTGCGCAGCACATCGTTCGGCGCGTGCAAAGAAACGGCCAGTGCCACTGGACAGTCCTGCGAAAGCCGATCCATCATGGGAACGACACCGGACGTCGAAACAGTCACCCTGCGTCGTGACAGGCCATACCCATGATCATCAAGCATGATTCTCAGAGCGGGCACCAACGCGCTGTAATTCTGAAGCGGCTCGCCCATCCCCATCATCACGACATTCGAGATGATGCGCTCGTCGGTATTCAACGTTTGGCGAAGGAAATGCTCGGCATACCAAAGTTGCGAAACGATTTCTGCGGTAGTGAGATTGCGGCTGAAGCCTTGATGCCCCGTCGAACAGAACCTGCACCCCACGGCACACCCCGCCTGCGAAGAAACACACAAGGTCCCGCGATCCTCTTCGGGAATGAAGACCGCCTCGACCGCATTGCCATCACCCGCATCGAACAGCCATTTGATCGTTCCATCCGTCGATTCGTGACAACTGATCACGGGCATCGCCTGGATACAAGCCCGGGTCGCCAGCTTTTCGCGAAACGACCGGGCCAGATCGGTCATCTGATCAAATCCGGATGCACCCTTCTGATGAATCCAGCGAAACAACTGCGTGGCCCTGAAGCGCTTTTCTCCGAGTTCTTCGCAATACCCGGCCAGCCCCTCAAGGTCCAAATCGAGAAGGTTGACCGTCATTGAAAGAACTGGTCACTCAACGAGAGTAGACGTTCATGCCGGCAAAAAAGAAGGCGATTTCGACCGCCGCAGTTTCAGCAGCGTCAGAACCGTGCACGGCATTGGCATCGATGCTGTCGGCGAAATCGGCCCGGATCGTACCAGGAGCCGCCTTCTTCGGGTCGGTCGCGCCCATCAGATCGCGGTTTTTCAGAATGGCGTTTTCACCTTCGAGCACCTGAATCATCACAGGGCCAGAAACCATGAAATCGACCAGATCCTTGAAGAAAGGACGAGCTTTGTGCACAGCGTAGAAAGCCTCCGCTTCCCCGCGTGAAAGATGCGCCATTCGGGCGGCAATGACCTTCAGGCCCGCTGCCTCGAACCGGGCATAGATCTGGCCGATGACGTTCTTGGCGACGGCATCAGGTTTGATGATGGAAAGAGTGCGTTCAATAGCCATTTGGAATTCCTGAATATGAGTTTCAAAAATATCTTGCCGGTCAGGCAAAGCCTCCGATTTTACCCTGCGCTGGAACTTAAGGCTTGACAGCTCGGCGAATCCTGCGGAAATCATCGGTCACCGCCCCCTGCCGCCATTTCTTCCGCCACCTTTGCGCGGCCCACCCCCGCCTGGCCGACGTTGGCCTGCACCTTGCCGCTGCTGGGTATAGCTGTCCGCGCCGATGTAGCCGAGGGAGGTCTTCAAGGGGTCCGGCTGGTTGCCGCCTTCCTTGCGTTCAGACCGGATCTTTCCTGCTCCACTGCTTTTCTGCGGCGGCTGACCGGTGGAAAAGGGATTGGTGCCGTCGCCTTGGCGTCCACCCTGACGCCCCCCCCCTCGTCGATTTACGGGTTTTCCGCCGGCCGGCCCGGAATCACGCGCGCGGGCTTGTCCCCGCTGACCACCCGAACCGGGCCCATCAGAGCCGGCAGCCTGCATGAGCGCTCGGATATCGCGCTCACCCAGTTCCATCCAGGCACCCCGTTTAAGGCCGCGAGGCAGAACCATTGCCCCATACCGGATTCGGATGAGGCGGCTGACCGCATGACCCACCGCCTCCAGCATGCGCCGCACTTCCCGGTTACGCCCCTCTGAAATCGTCACCCGATACCAGCAATTGGAGCCCTCCCCACCACCATCTTCGATGGAGCCGAACTGGGCCAAGCCATCCTCCAGCATGACGCCATCCAGAAGCTTCTGTTTTTCCTCATTGCTCAAGGCACCCAGCACCCGAACCGCGTATTCGCGCTCCAGGCCAAATCGTGGATGCATCAGTTTGTTGGCGAGTTCGCCTGAACTGGTCAGCAAGAGCAACCCCTCGGTGTTCAGGTCCAGCCGGCCGACTGACTGCCACTTGCCTTGGAACAGGCGTGGCAACTTTCGAAACACCGTTGGCCGGTTCTGAGGGTCGTCGTGCGTCACGACCTCTCCGGCCGGCTTGTGATAGGCGATCACGCGCGGCGGCGGTGGATCGATGCGCACACGTATGGGCTTGCCATTGACCTTGACCTGATCTCCGAACTGCACACGTTGCCCAATATGCGCCGGCTCGTTGTTCACCGAAATCCGCCCTTCAAGGATCAGCTGCTCCATCTCCAGACGGGAGCCCAGTCCAGCTTGCGCCAGCACCTTATGCAGTTTGGGTGTATCGGCTTGGGGCGCAAGCACCCTTTTGGGCGGGTCCAGATCCGGCAACGCCTCGTCAGCATCAAACTGACCGGAAACAACGTCGGCAAACCGGATCAGAGGCAAGGCTGTCTCTTGAAGCTTCCCGGTCGACGAGGAGTCTTTGCGCTCTGTCTCGGATGCTTCTGAATCAGTAGCACCAACCGACGAATCCAAGCTGGCTGCCTCTTCAAGTACATCAGGAACCAAGTCTGCTTTCTGGGTAGCGCTGTCAGGCTGGTTCGGATTCATCTTTTGTTCCCTGGGGTGTGCGATGGCTGCTTTCGTCAGGTCCTATGGACGCGGTGGTGGCGATCCCGGATGGACTTTCGACCAGCAATGCTGTTTGAGCTCCGTCGCTCAAGGCCCGCAACGCAGGCACGTCCGGGGCATCACAGGCCGTGATATCGATGACTGGAAGCTGATCCAGAGACTCAATGCCCAAATCATCCAGGAACTGGCGCGTCGTTGCAAACAGTGCCGGACGACCAGCGGCCTCCCGATGTCCGATCACCTCGATCCAGCCGCGGTCTTCCAACTGCTTGAGGATGAGCGAATTGATCATCACGCCCCGAATATCCTCCATGTCAGCCCGGGTCACTGGTTGCCGATAGGCAATGATGGCCAAAGTCTCCAGGGTCGCGCGCGTGTACTTTGGTGGCTTTTCGGGATGCAGCCGGTCAAGGAACTCTCGCATTTCAGGGCGGCTCTGGAAGCGCCAACCCGACGCCACACACACGAGTTCAAGCCCCCGCTGCCCCCAATCCTGCTGCAAATCGGCCAGCAAAGCCTTGATCGAATCAGCACTCAAGGCATCTTCGAAAAGGACGCGCAGATCTCGCACCGGAACCGGCTGCTGCGAGCAAATCAAGGCGGTTTCGAGGATACGCTTGGCATCCGTCGTGTTCATGTTCAAGTGATTCCGCAGGTTGGCGACCAGGAAACAGATCACGGCTCATCCCGGCTTGCGAATGGGAGCATGACCGGGTGCGGCGCGACTTGCGCCTTCCGCAGGAACTCCAACTCACGGCAATGTGCCACGGGAGCGGAGCGTCATTCTATAATCCGATTGTATCTGAGCCCCAGCGCATCCATGGCGTTCACCATATCGATGGGTAGCTGAGCCGAGAACGAAAGCATTCGGTGGCTGGTTGGATGCTCAAAGGCAAGGCGATAGGCATGTAACGCCTGCCGCTGCAGACCCGCAAGGGGGGCTCCGCCGTAAAGCAAATCTCCCAGCAAAGGATGCCCAAGACTCGCCATGTGCACGCGGATCTGATGCGTTCTGCCGGTCTGCAGGGTGCATTCAACGAGGCAGCAGGCATTGCCATTGCCAAGGGGGCGTACGCTCGTGGACGCCGTCTTTCCGGGGTGGTGGTTCAAGTCAACGACGGCCATTCGAAGCCTGTTTCGTGGATCGCGCCCCACCGGCGCATCCACCTGCACGATGTCGTCACCGCGCCAGCAATGATGTCCAATGGCCAGATACTGGCGGCGGACCAGCCGCGCACCAATGGCTTGCACCAGCCGGTCCATTGACTGTCGAGTTCGGGCAACCACCATCAATCCACTGGTGTCCTTGTCCAGCCGATGGACGATACCGGCCCTCGGTAACAAGGCCGCACCCGGATCACGGGCTAACAATCCGTTGAGGAGTGTGCCGCTCCAGTTGCCAGGGGCCGGGTGGACGACGAGGCCCGCAGGCTTGTTCAGTACAAGGACATCTGCATCTTCGTGGACCACGTCCAGCGCCATCGACTCCGGCCTGAAAGCCTGGGTCTGCGGGGTTGGCCTGAGTTCGATCGAGATTGCATCGCCGACACGTACCTTTGTTGAGGGTTTGGCTGCGGCGACGCCGCGCAACCGAACCAGACCCGCGTCGATCAACTGCTGCAGGTAACTCCGTGAAAACTCGGGAATCTGATTGGCCAGCACCACGTCCACGCGTTGCCCATGCAGAGCCTCAGGAACCTCGAACTTCCGCAACTCAAAATCCGGCCCGGCATCGGACAGGTCTTCGATACTCATGCCGATGCCCGACTCCGGGTGGTCGGTCGATATAATGAATTTGCCTTGTTTCAAGAAAGTCGCCACTGATGCTTCGTGCCAAATTATCGTGTGTACCGGCCTGGATGCTTTTCGGTCTGGCTGCACTGCTGCACGGGTGTTCGACGACGACCGTTGACAACACCGCAGGTTGGAGTCCCAACAAGATCTACTCCGAGGCCAAGGACGAAATGGATTCGGGGGCCTATTCCAAGGCCATTCCTTTGCTGGAGAAACTGGAAGGTCGCGCCGCGGGTACGCCTCTGGCCCAGCAGGCGCAACTGGACAAGGCCTATGCCTACTACAAGAACAACGAAAAAGCCCAGGCCATCACGACCCTTGAACGTTTCATCAAGTTGCACCCGGCAAGCCCGGCACTGGACTATGCGCTGTACCTGAAAGGCATCGTCAACTTCAACGAAAATCTTGGATTCCTGTCTTCGATCACCCAGCAGGACCTGTCCGAGCGTGATCAGAAGGCTGCTAAGGAGTCTTTTGAAGCATTCCGTGACCTCGTCAATCGGTTTCCTGATTCGAAATACACCCCGGACGCGCGTCAGCGAATGACGTACATCCTCAACTCGCTCGCCGAGTATGAAGTCCACGTTGCGCGCTACTACTTTTCGCGCGGCGCGTACGTTGCCGCGATCAACCGAGCCCAGGTTGCCTTGACCGAATACCGGAACGTGCCGGCGGTCGAAGACGCACTCGGCATTCTTCTGAATTCGTACAACGCGCTAGGCATGGACCAGCTTAGAGACGATGCGCGTCGGGTGCTCGAGAAAAATTACCCCCAAAGTGTCTACCTGACGCAGGGGTTCAAGGCACGTTCTCAGCCTTGGTGGAAGCTCTGGTAGGGACATCCATCGATTCCTCAGAGATTTCATTTTCTTGAGAATGCGGCACGTTGGCAGCAAAGTCGCAAGGATTGGCCGGACATAGCCCTCCATGGAAAGGCTGCCGTCAATCACAAGCATCCCGCCATCGGCCCGACACCTGATCGAACGTGCGCTCCTCTGCTGAAGTGAGCGCCAATGCGTCCGCGAGCGCATAACGGGCGAACGGGCTTCGTTCTGCACGCTCCTGCCGCTGGGAACGCGCCAAAACCAGCGAATCACCGGGGGGCAATTGAGAGCTTGTCGAGGATGACCAGTCGAGGCGCACCACCTCGAAGTCAACGCCTTCCCAGAATTGGGCCGACGGGACAAGGACATGGCCACGCGAACATCTCCTGTACACGTCTTTGTGGCCACAAGGAATCGGGCAATGCCCCTGCCTCCGCTCGCCAGTTCGCGTCAGGCTTTCACCCGTCAGAGACGCCTTGCACGAGGTCCATCACGCGGGTTCTTTGGGCTCGAGCAACATCTCCAGACGGACGATCTCATCCCGCAGGATCAATCGGCGCTTCTTCAGCCGGCGAAGCATGAGTTGATCGGCTGGAAGCTCCTGGTCCAGGCGATCGATCCAGGCGTCCAGATCGGCATGCTCAATCTGCAATTCGATCAGGCGGCGTTCGGGAGAATGTAAATTGATCGTCAAGAAAAGTACAAAGTAACAAAAGGCACCGATGTACGCACGTCGGATCGTTGAATAATACGGCTTTCATGCCATTTAATCGAGTACCAAGGCTTCCCGGACCGAATCTTCATGACCACAGGCTATCGACTCACCGCCGCCACCGGAATCCACAAAGGTGACCGCGAGTACCAGCAGGACCAGGTCGCCGTATTCACACACCCACGCGCCCCAGGATGCCTGCTCGCTGTGCTGGCCGATGGCATGGGTGGCCGCAGCGGGGGACGCAAGGCCTCAGATCAGGTCCTGATGACTGCTCGTCAGTTGTTCGAGCGCTTCTCGCCGACGACCGACGATGCGCCGTCGATGCTGCGCCAGATAGCGCAGGAGGCGCATATCGTGATCCGCCTGACAGCTATATCCGCTGAACAGGAACCTCACAGCACCATCGCGTTGTTCCTGATCAATCCAGGCGCCGACGCAAACTGGCTGCATGCCGGGGACTCCAGAATCTACCATTTCAGTTCCGGCCGCATGGCGAAGCGTACCCTTGACCACTCGTATGTTCAGGCGCTGGTCGATCGGGGCGAAATTACCGAAGAAGAAGCACATACCCATCCGCAGTCGAACATCCTGATGGGCTGCCTGGGCACGGAAGACGACCCGGTGTTCAGTCTGGACTACATCCCGAAGCTCAAATCCGGTGACGTCATCATGTCGTGCAGCGATGGCTTGTGGCACTATTTCACGCCGGAAGAACTGGCCTATGTGCTTGAGTCCCTTTCCCCGCGCGAAGCGAGCGAGTTCCTGATTGAGAAGGCCCGGTCGCGCGGCAAAGGCGGCGGCGACAACATTTCGCTTGCGATCGTCAAGATTGAGGACTTCTGAAGCGGCTTCTGCATTGGCGGCAGGTCGGGCGGGCACCGCGCACTTCAGGTCAGGCGGGTATCGACCGTTCTGTGTTCAAGTGCAAGGTATTCCTGCGACTGCATTTCATTGAGCCTGGACACCGTGCGTGGAAACTCGTGCGCCAGCGGTCCTTCGGGATAGAGTTGCTCAGGTGGAACACCGGCCGAGATGATGAGCTTGACCCGGCGGTCATACAGTACATCGACCAACCACGTGAATCGGCGTGCCTCCGACGCCATTCGAACTGGCATCTGGGGCACATTGGCCAACAGAACCGTATGGAATTGCGAGGCAATCTCCAGATAGTCGTTCTGTGAGCGAGGCCCACCACAGAGCGTGCGGAAATCGAACCAGACCACGCCCCCGGCCTTGCGGACGGCGCGAATGTCACGCGACTCGATATGCAACATGGGCTCTTCATCGTGCGCCTCCGCCAGGCGATTGAAGGCCTGCTCCAAGTCGGCGTCAGCGGTTTCGTCAAGTGGGCAATGATAGAGCTTCACATGCTCCAGCGCACGTCGTCGGTAGTCGGTTCCGTTATCGACATTCAGTACTTCCATTCGTGCGTTCAGCAGCGCGATGGCCGGCAGGATGCGGTCACGATGCAACCCGTCGGGGTAGAGGTCGTCGGGCTTGAAATTGGAGGTGGTTACAAATCCCACGCCATGGTCGAAGAGAGCCTGCAGCAGCCGATGCAGGATCATCGCATCGGTGATGTCGGCCACGTGAAACTCGTCAAAGCAGATCAGCTTGAAGCGCTGGGCCATCCGTCTGCCCAACTCATTCAGTGGGTTGACGGTACCCTGCAACGCAGAAAGCTCGCGATGGACCTCCCGCATGAATTCGTGAAAGTGCAGCCGCGTCTTGCGCCGGATCGGAACGGCGTTGTAGAAGCAGTCCATCAGGAAGCTCTTGCCCCGCCCGACCCCACCATGCATGTAGACCCCACGCGGGATATCGGGCCGGTTGATCAGCTTCTTGAACGCGTTCGAACGCCTGTCCTTGTAGGCACCCCATTCGGAGGCACAGCGCTCGAGCGCGTCGACAGCCCGTAGCTGAGCAGGGTCACTTGCATAACCCCGCGCAGTGAGCTCTTCCTCATAGATTTGACGGACCGACATGCGGTTGGTGCTCGCTGAGCTCCCGTCCGACTGACCTACGGTCAGGCCAGCCCGACGTGCTGAACAAGAATCAGAAGTTCAGCGTCCGTTTGTCAACGGCGAGCGCAGCCTCCTTGGTGGCCTCGCTGAGCGAAGGATGCGCATGGCAGATGCGGGCAATATCTTCGGCGCTGGCGCGAAACTCCATGGCGACGACAGCCTCGGAGATCAGTTCGCTGGCCATCGGGCCAACGATGTGGACACCCAGGATCTCATCCGTGGCGGCATCGGCCAGGAACTTGACCATGCCGGTGGTATCGCCCAGGGCACGCGCACGCCCATTGGCCAGGAATGGAAAGGTGCCCGCTTTGTACGACACGCCGTCGGCCTTGAGCTGCTGCTCGGTGCGACCGACCCAGGCGATTTCCGGGCTGGTATAGATCACCCAAGGAATGGTGTTGAAGTTGACATGCCCGTGCTGGCCCGCGATGCGCTCGGCAACCGCCACGCCTTCCTCTTCCGCCTTGTGGGCGAGCATCGGGCCGCGCACCACATCGCCCACCGCCCAAACACCCGGCAGGTTGGTGCGACAGTCAGCGTCAACCACGATGGCGCCACGCTCGTCAAGCTGCAGCCCAACCCCTTCCACGTTCAGCCCTATGGTATTCGGCACCCGACCAATGGAAACGATCAGCTTGTCAACATCGAGCGTCTGAGCCTCACCTTTGCTGTTTGTCCACGCGACACTGACGCCCTTCTTGCCGGACTTGATCTCCCCGACTTTGACGCCCAGTTCGATCTTCAGGCCCTGTTTGTCGAAGGCCTTCTTAGCTTCGCGGGCAATCTGCTCATCCACTGCGCCCAGGAAGGTCGGCAATGCCTCCAGCACCGTGACTTCCGCGCCAAGCCGACGCCACACGGATCCCATTTCAAGACCAATGACGCCGGAGCCAATCAGGCCCAGCTTCTTGGGAACTGTACCCAGCCGCAACGCGCCGTCATTCGACAGAATGTTTTCTTCATCAAAGTCGGCTCCAGGAAGAGCACGTGCGTTCGATCCGGTGGCGATGATGACCTGCCCGGCCATCAGGATCTCATTGGCAGCGCCGCTGACCTTGATTTCGTAGCCGCCATCCACCGCCTTCACAAACGAGCCGCGGCCGTGGAAAAAGGCGACTTTGTTCTTCTTGAACAGGTACAGGATGCCGTCATTGTTCTGCTTCACGACGGCATCCTTGCGGGCCACCATCTTCGCAACGTCCATCTTTACATTCGTGGCACTGATGCCGTGCTCCGCGAAATGATGGTTGGCGTGCTCGAAGTGCTCGGAAGACTGCAGCAAAGCCTTCGACGGAATGCAACCCACATTGGTACAGGTGCCACCGGGCGCGGCCCCCCCCTTTCTGTTCTTCCACTCATCGATACAGGCCACCTGGAAACCCAGCTGCGCTGCGCGGATGGCGGCGATGTATCCACCAGGACCGCCGCCAATGACGATCACGTCAAATTGTTTACTCATGATTCTCAGTCGGTTGGGGGACAGCGCCCGGATGTGCCGCGTTTCGGTCCCGCTTGGTTGATCAGATTCAAATGTCGAACAGCAGACGCGCCGGGTCTTCCAGCGCCTCCTTCATGGCGACCAGACCGAGCACGGCCTCACGACCGTCGATGATCCGGTGGTCATACGACATCGCAAGATAGTTCATCGGACGCACCACCACCTGCCCATTTTCGACCACGGCACGGTCCTTGGTGGCGTGCACGCCCAGAATGGCCGACTGCGGCGGATTGATGATGGGCGTCGACATCATTGAACCGAAGGTTCCACCGTTGGAGATGGAGAACGTGCCGCCCGTCATCTCTTCAATGCCCAGCTTTCCTTCGGACGCTTTCTTGCCAAATTCCGCGATCTTCTTCTCGATCTCGGCAAAGCTCATCTGGTCGGCGTTGCGCAGGATCGGCACCACCAGACCCCGCGGCGATCCCACGGCAATGCCGATATCGAAGTAGCCGTGGTAGACGATGTCATTGCCATCCACTGAGGCGTTGAGCACCGGGAACTTCTTCAACGCATGAACCGCCGCCTTCACGAAGAAGCTCATGAAACCGATCTTGACACCATGCTCCTTCGAGAACGCATCCTGGAACTTCTTGCGCATCTCCATGACCGGCGCCATGTTGACTTCGTTGAACGTGGTCAGGATGGCATTGGTCGACTGCGATTGCAGAAGGCGTTCGGCCACCCGGGCCCTAAGACGGGTCATGGGCACGCGCTGCTCCGGGCGATCGCCGAGATCCACAGATGGTGCGACCACTTGCGGCAACACCTTTGTCGGCACGCCGGTCGGAATGACAGCGGCTGCAGCCGGGGCCGGCTTGGGAGCCGACACAGCGCCCAGCACATCGCCCTTGGTGACGCGACCATCCTTGCCCGATCCCGCAACCGAACCTGGAGCCAGATTGTTGTCGGCCATGAGCTTGGCGGCAGCTGGCATGGCGACGCCCGCCATGGATCCACCGGTGGATGGCGATGCGGCCGCGGCAGGGCGAGCCGCGGGAGTGGCCGCAGACGCCGCCGCAGGAGCGGCCGCACTGGCCTTGCCATCGGTGTCAATGCGGGCAATGAGCTGCTCTGCGACGACCGTTCCGCCATCGCCGACCAGGACTTCTGCCAACACGCCCGCAGACGGCGCCGGCACTTCAAGGACGACCTTGTCGGTCTCAATTTCGATCAGGATCTCGTCGGCCGCGACGGCCTCTCCCGGCTTCTTCTTCCACTGCAGCATCGTGGCTTCAGCCACAGATTCGGACAGTTGCGGTACTTTGACTTCGATGATTGCCATTTCAATTCTTTCGGTATGGAGTGAGTGCGCTGTGTCCCAGCTGCCTTATTTGGTGAGGATGAAGCCCTTGAGCTTGGCAAATGCGCCTTCGACGAGCGCCTTCTGCTGCTCCTGGTGCAGGTGGGAATAGCCAACTGCGGGCGACGCCGACGCGGCGCGCCCCGAATAGCCCAGTTTTTGGCCCTCGACCATGTTCTCGTGGATGTTGTGCTGGATGAAGAACCAGGCCCCCTGGTTCTGGGGTTCGTCCTGGCACCAGAGGATCTCCGTCGCGTTGGGGAACTTGCGCAATTCAGAGGCAAACACCTTGTGCGGGAATGGATACAGCTGTTCCACCCGCAGGATCGCGACCTCGTCGGCTCCTTTTTCTTCGCGTTTCTTGACCAGGTCGTAATACACCTTGCCCGAACAGGCAATCACGCGCTTGACCTTGTCCGCCTTGAGCGCCTTGCTTTCCCCGATGACGGTCTGGAAGCCGCCTTTGGTGAACTCGCTTAGCGGTGACGCCGCATCCTTGGCACGCAACAGCGACTTGGGCGTCATGATGATCAGTGGTTTGCGCAGGTTGCGAACCATCTGGCGGCGCAGGATATGGAAGATCTGGCTGGCCGTGGTGGGTTGCACCACCTGCATGTTGGCGTCGGCCGACAATTGCATGAAACGCTCCAGGCGCGCCGAACTGTGCTCAGGGCCCTGCCCTTCATAGCCGTGCGGCAGCATCAACGTGATGCCGTTGACACGACCCCACTTGACTTCACCGGACGCGATGAACTGGTCGATCACCACCTGGGCGCCATTGGCAAAATCGCCGAACTGAGCTTCCCAGATCACCAGCGTATTCGGATCGTTGGAGGCATAGCCGTACTCGAAGCCCAGCACAGCCTCCTCGGAGAGGATCGAATCGATGACAACAAAAGGCGCCTGGTTGTCCGCGACGTTTTCCAAAGGCACGTAGGTGCCAACATCCCACTTCTCGCGCTTCTGGTCATGGATCACCGCGTGGCGGTGGGTGAACGTGCCGCGTCCACAGTCCTCACCGGACAGGCGCACCGGGTAACCGCTGGCCACCAGCGAGGCGAAGGCCATGTGCTCGCCCATGCCCCAGTCCACGGGAAGATCTCCTCGCCCCATGGCGGCGCGGTCGTCATACACCTTGCGCACCAGTTGATGCGGCGTCACGCTTTCAGGAATCGTGGTGATCTTTTCAGCCAGCCGCTTCCATTCGGCAAGCGGAATGGCGGTTTCCCCCACGTCAGTCCATTTCTTGCCGAGAAAGGGCGACCAGTCGACCGCGTATTTGCTCTTGAAGTTGGTCAGCACCGGGTCCACCGTGTGCTTGCCAGCGTCCATGGCCGCACGGAAGGCCTTGGCCATTTCGTCACCCAAGGTGTCAGGCATCCCCTGCGAAGCCAGGCGGTCGGCGTAGAGCTTTCGAGTGCCGGGGTGCTGGGCGATCTTCTTGTACATCAGCGGCTGGGTCAGGCTCGGGGTGTCCTGTTCGTTGTGTCCCAACTTGCGGAAGCAGATGATGTCCACCACCACGTCCTTGCGGAATTCCATCCGGTACTCAAGCGCCAGTTGGGTCGCCAGCACGACGGCCTCCGGATCGTCGCCATTGACATGCAGCACCGGCGATTCGACCCCCTTGACGATGTCCGTGCAGTACAGGGTGGAACGAAGGTCGCGCGGATCGGAGGTGGTGAAGCCGATCTGGTTGTTGATGATCAGGTGCACCGTGCCACCGGTGGTGTAGCCACGGGTCTGAGCCAATGCCAGGGTTTCCTGGTTGACGCCTTGCCCTGCAAAGGCGGCATCGCCGTGCACCAGCACCGGCAGCACCTGGTCGCCACGGCGGTCGCCGCGGCGGTCCATGCGCGCACGCACCGAGCCCTCCACCACGGGGTTGACGATTTCAAGGTGCGAGGGGTTGAACGCCAGCGACAGGTGAACCGGACCGCCCGGGGTGGTCACGTCGGAACTGAACCCCTGGTGATACTTCACGTCGCCGGCCGGCAGGTCTTCGGGTGCGGTGTGGTCGAACTCGGCGAAAAGGTCGCCAGGCATCTTGCCCAGCGTGTTCACGAGCACGTTCAGGCGACCCCGATGGGCCATGCCGATCACGATTTCCTGCACGCCTTTGGCGCCAGCCTGCTGGATCAGCTCATCCATCGCGGCAATGAAGCTCTCGCCGCCTTCCAGCGAGAAACGCTTCTGGCCGACAAACTTCGTGTGCAGGAAGCGCTCCAGACCTTCAGCGGCGGTCAGGCGATCGAGAATGTGCTTCTTCTTGTCGGTGTTGAAGCTGGGCTTGCTGCGAATGCTCTCCAGCTTCTGCTGCCACCAGCGCTTTTCGGCCTGGTTGGTGATGTACATGTATTCCGGGCCGACGGTTCCGCAATAGGTCTCGCGCAGGGCATTGAGCAGTTCGCGCAGGGACATGCGGTCCTTGCCGAAGAAGGTGTTGCTGGTGTCGAAAACGGCTTCCTGGTCCGCGTCGCTGAACCCGTAGAACGACGGCTCCAGTTCATGAATGACGGGGCGCTCGGTGCGTTGCAGGGGATCCAGATCGGCCCAGCGCTGTCCGACATTGCGGTAAGCGGCGATCAACTGTTGCACAGCCGTGCGCTTGCGACCCATTTCGACGTCGGCGCTGGCTTGCACCACCTTGGTGCCGCCCTGCTTGGCGCGCTCGGCGAACGCATTGATCACGGGCAGGTGCGGAACATCCTTGGCGTCACTGCCGTCGCTGGCCGGAACATGCTGGAGCGCATCAAAATAACTGCGCCACGTGTCAGGCACACTGCCGGGATTGGCGAGGTAGTTTTCGTACATCTCTTCGACGTAAGGCGCATTGCCCCCGAAGAGATAGGTGTTGCCTGAATAGGCGGCGTAGACGGACTTTGTCTCACTCATGTTTCGCTGACCTCAATTCCCCTGCAGGGAACATTAGCTGGTTGAAATACCTCCCGCGACACGGCTGAACCGATCTGCGGATGCGACTGTGGCTTAGGAAGGGCCCTGGAAAGCCTTGCGATTTTGCCATCGAAACCCTGCACGCAACTGACAAGCTCCGCGAGAGACCCCATGATGCCGGGCCCATGCCCGTACAACCAGGGCGCCATGACCGCACGGGCGTCGCACCCGGCGCCACCGCTCAGGCCGGCGGGTCAGTTGCTACACTAGTAATAGCATCAACTGACCTTCGGGTGCTGGGAAGCGCCCAATTTCACTGAATTCTTGGCTGTTCAGGCCGTCAGTCCAGGCATTTCTGCAGGAACCGGGCCGAACCGAGCGCCGGATCGAGCTGGTAGCCGGCAAAGCCAATGCGTTGGTACAGGCGCCAGGCCGGCGCGTTGCCCGAGAGCACCTCCAGCGTGAGCTTGCAAGCACCGCGATCCCGCGCCATCCGCTCCACTTCAGCCAGCATGCGCTCACCCACCCGGTGGCCCCGATGGCTGGCAAGGACCACGACGTCGTGCACATTGACCAGCGGACGGCAGGCAAAGGTGGAAAAGCCCTCGATGCAATTGACCAGGCCGACAGGCTGCTCGGCGTCAAACGCCAGAACGCTGAAAGCCTGCGGGCGCAAGGCGAGTTCGCGCACCAGGTTGCTCCGGGCATGTTCGGACAAGGGATGGCCCCCACCGGCTGGGTCGCGTGCGTAGGCGTCCAGCAGGTCAACGACCGCTCGCGCGTGGGGTGGATAGTGGTAGTCCGCAGCAATGACAGTCAGGGGGTTCATTTCGCAAGCGTAAAGCACAATGTAACGATGCGCGAACGCACCTGGCGAACCGCGGCCATGCTGGGCACCGCCCAGACCCTGGCCTTTGCCTCCACCTACTATCTGCCGGCGGTGCTGGCCGATTCGATGGCACGCGATCTCGGCGTGAGCGCACCCGTGGTGTTCGCCGCATTTTCACTGGCCATGCTGGTGTCCGCGCCATTGGGCCCTCTGACCGGGCGGGCCATCGACCGCCACGGCGGACACGTGGTCTTGCCGCTGACCAGCCTGGTCTTTGCCACGGGGCTGGGTGCCCTGGCGCTCGCACAGGGACCTTGGAGCCTCTTTGCGGCCTGGGCTGTCATGGGGCTGGCCATGGGCAGTGGCCTGTACGAGGCCGCCTTTTCGGCCCTGGTGCGCATCTACGGCAGCAATTCCCGGGGCGCCATCACGGGCATCACGCTGGTCGCCGGATTTGCCAGCACCGTTGGCTGGCCCCTGTCAGCCTGGATGGAAGCCCGATGGGGTTGGCGCGGTGCCTGTGCGGGTTGGGCCGCAGCCCATCTGCTACTGGGATTGCCGCTGAACGCCGCATTGCCCCGGCACACCCATCCGGCCAGTCCTGCAACCCAACCGAGCGCCAGCGTGGCCGCTGGCGGCCCGCCACAGCACAGCGAGCCAGCCAGAGCGGGCACCGGTTCGGCCTTGGCCTTGGCCGCGGTCTTTGCCATCGCCTGGTTCATCAGCACCGCCATGGCCACCCATTTGCCCCACCTGCTGCAACTTGCCGGACTGGGCCTGGGTGCCGCAATCAGCATCGCGGCGCTGGTGGGGCCAGCCCAGGTCGCCGGCCGGCTGGCCGAGTACGGCCTGCTCAGACACGTTCACCCGCTGCACTCGGCCCGCGTGGCGGCCGCAGCCCATCCCGTCGCGGCACTGGCATTGCTGCTGGCCGGCGCCCCGTTGCTGGGCGCCCTCGCGCCGATGTTCGTGATGCTGCATGGCGCCGGCAATGGCATCCTGACGATTGCCAAGGGCACCTTGCCACTGGCCTTGTTCGGACCCCACGGCTACGGCGCCCGCCTGGGCCTGATCATGACGCCGGCGCGCTTCGCGCAGGCCCTTGCACCGCCTCTGTTCGGCCTGGCATTGGAACGATGGGGCGCCGGGGCGCTGTGGATCACCGCCGGACTGGGGCTGGTTTCGCTGGGCCTTCTGCTGGGTTTGCGCGCCCGCCCAGGCAGCGCCTGAGCGCGCCGGCGGAGGTGCGCCGCTCAGTGCGTGAGCAGGAAGGTCTGGTTGCTGCAGGTGTTAAGGGGTTGATGGCCTCGCAGCCCGGGCCAGCCCATGCAGGCTGTCGCTGAAGGCCAGATTGGCAGGGAGGCGGCGAAACTCCCGTTCCGTCACAGGCTGGGGGACGCTCCTGCGTTGCGCGAACGATGCGCGCAGAAACGACATGGCAAGCGCCAGGCAAGGGGTGACACAACGGTACTTCGTTTGACCGGCCTCAGCCGGCCTGCACCGCCTCGACCAGACGTTCGGCACAGGCGCTCGACACGGCGGGATCAACGGCCTCGACCATCACCCGCAGCAGGGGTTCGGTGCCGCTGGCGCGGATGAGCACCCGGCCCCCATCGCCCAGTTCGGTCTCCACAGCCTGGATCTCGCCGGCCAGGCGGCGGTTGGCCGTCCAGTCGGTGCCCGGTTGCAGGCGTACGTTGAGCAAGGTCTGCGGATACAGATTCACCCCGGCCAGCAGCTCGGCCAGTGTCTTTCCGCTGCCCACGCAGGCCTGAAGGACCTGCAGCGCGCTGATGAGTCCGTCCCCGGTGGTGTGCTTGTCCAGCGCCAGCAGGTGGCCTGAACTCTCCCCGCCCAGGATCCAGCCCCGGTGACTCAATTCCTCGAGTACGTAGCGGTCACCGACCTTGGCGCGCACGAAATGGACACCCCGTTCCTTCAGCGCCACCTCCACGGCCTTGTTGGTCATCAACGTGCCAACACAACCCGGAACATCCTCGTCGCGGGCGATGCGGTCTGCCACCATCAGATAGAGCAGCTCATCCCCGTTGAACAGGCGACCGCTCGAATCGACCAATTGCAGGCGGTCGGCATCGCCGTCCAGCGCCACGCCGTAGTCGGCCTGCTGCGCCCGCACCGTCTCGACCAGCGCCTGCGGGTGGGTGGCACCCACCTCGTGGTTGATGTTCAGTCCATCGGGTGCGCATCCGATGGCAATCACCTCCGCGCCCAGCTCATGAAACACCTTGGGCGCAATCTGGTAAGCGGCTCCATGTGCCGCGTCCACGACAATTTTCAGGCCTTTTAGCGTGAGGTCGCTGGCGAAAGTACTCTTGCAAAACTCAATGTAGCGCCCGGCCGCATCGTCCAGGCGGCGCGCCTTGCCCAGGTGGGCAGAGTCCACCCAGACCGGGGCCTCTTCAAGCGCCGCTTCGACCGCCCGCTCCCAGTCGTCCGGCAACTTGGCGCCCTGGGCGCTGAAAAACTTGATGCCGTTGTCAGGAAAGGCGTTGTGGCTTGCGCTGATCACCACGCCCAGGCTGGCCCGCAAGGCACGGGTGAGATAGGCCACGGCGGGCGTCGGCACCGGCCCTAGCAGCACCACATCGACGCCGGCCGAGTTGAAGCCGGACTCCAGCGCAGACTCCAGCATGTAGCCCGAAATGCGGGTGTCCTTGCCGATCAGCACCGTCGGGTGCTCGTCCGAGCGCTTCAGCACGCGGCCCACGGCGTGGGCCAGGCGCAGTACGAAGTCGGGCGTGATCGGCGGCTGGCCCACGGTGCCCCGAATTCCATCGGTTCCAAAGTATCTTCGTTTCATCCCAGCGTCTCCTGGTCTTTCTTTGCTATCAATACGTGACTATCCGGCGTCGCCTGTTCGCGCATCGCGCCCCAGACGGCCAGCGCCTGCACCGTCTCCAGCACATCATGCACCCGCACGATGGCGGCGCCCCGGTCCGCCGTCAGAACGGCCGCAGCCACACTTGCGGCCAGCCGCGAAGCTGCCTCGGGCGCAAGGCCCTGCGTGGCAGTCACCGCGCCCAGCGAAGACTTGCGCGACCAGCCGACCAGCAACGGAAACCCCTCGGCCAGCAACTCGGCCTGCCGAGCCAGCAGGCTGAAGTTCTGTTCCACCGTCTTGCCAAAACCGATCCCCGGATCCAGCACGATGCGCCCACGAGCAACCCCCGCCGACACGGCGCGCGCCGCAGCCTGTGACAGGAAGGCCCGCACAGGCGGCACCACATCCCCTTGCATGGGAAGCACCTGCATGGTCAATGGGTCCCGGTGCATGTGCATCAGGCAGATGCCACACGACGGATGGCGGGAAACGACCTCTACGGCGCCCGGCTGTCCCAGCGCCCGGATGTCGTTGATGATATCGGCGCCCAAATCCAGCACGGCTTGCATGACGGCCGGCTTGAAGGTATCCACCGAAATCGGCACGCCGAACTTGACCGCCTCGCGAACCAGCGGCACGACCCGAGCAAGTTCCTCCTCCAGCGGCACCGGAGGCGCGCCGGGCCGGGTTGATTCACCTCCGATGTCGAGAATGTGAGCACCGTCGCGCAGCAAGCGCTCGCAGTGGTTCAGGGCCGCCGACAGATCGGCGAGCCGCCCGCCGTCGGAAAACGAGTCCGGCGTGACATTGACGATGCCCATCACCCGTGGGCGCGTCAGATCAATGGAGTAGCGGGTGGTTTGCCAGAACATGAAAGAAACAAGAACGGGGCGCGAGGCCCCGTGATTGTGCCCGTGCGGGCGGAAGGAATGGCCGGCTCAGGCTGCCGTCGGTGCCGGGTCGGTCTTGACCGCCGGGCTGCCACCGCTGCCGCCCCCACCTGCCGGCGGCGTGCGGGGTGTCCAGTCCTTCGGCGGACGCGGCTCGCGCCCTGCCATGATGTCGTCGAGTTGCTCGGAATCGATGGTTTCCCACTCCAGCAGGGCTTTGGCCATGGCGTGCATCTTGTCGCTGTGCTCTTCGATCAGGCGGCGGGCCAGCGCGTATTGCTCGTCGATGATGCGGCGCACTTCGGCATCCACCTTCTGCATCGTTTCTTCGCTCATATTGGTGGTCTTGGTCACCGAACGGCCCAGAAACACCTCGCCTTCATTCTCCGCGTAGACCATGGGTCCGAGCGCTGCGGTCATGCCGTAGCGCATGACCATGTCGCGGGCGATGTGGGTGGCGCGCTCGAAGTCGTTGCTCGCGCCGGTCGTCATCTGGTGCATGAAGACCTCTTCGGCGATACGGCCCCCGAACAGCATGCTGATCTGGTTCAGCATGTAGTCCTTGTCGTAGCTGTAGCGGTCTTGCGCGGGCAGGCTCATGGTCACACCGAGTGCGCGGCCGCGGGGAATGATGGTGACTTTGTGCACCGGGTCGCACTTGGGCAGCAGTTTGCCGATCAGCGCGTGGCCCGATTCGTGGTATGCGGTGTTGCGGCGCTCTTCCTCGGGCATCACCATGCTCTTGCGCTCCGGGCCCATGAGGATCTTGTCCTTGGCCTTCTCGAAGTCCTGCATCTCGACAACACGGGCATTGCGGCGAGCGGCCATCAGCGCCGCTTCGTTGCACAGATTGGCCAGATCCGCGCCGCTCATGCCAGGCGTGCCGCGGGCGATCACGCCGGGGTTCACGTCCTGCCCGATCGGCACTTTGCGCATGTGCACGCTCAGAATCTGTTCGCGGCCGCGGATGTCCGGCAGGGTCACGTAGACCTGACGGTCAAAGCGGCCGGGCCGCAACAGCGCCGCATCCAGGATGTCCGGCCGGTTGGTGGCGGCCACCACGATCACGCCGACGTTCGTCTCGAAGCCGTCCATCTCCACCAGCATTTGGTTCAGCGTCTGTTCGCGTTCGTCGTTGCCACCGCCCAGCCCGGCCCCACGCTGGCGACCCACCGCATCGATTTCGTCGATGAAGATGATGCAAGGGGCATTCTTCTTGGCGTTCTCGAACATGTCGCGCACACGCGCTGCGCCCACACCGACGAACATCTCCACGAAGTCCGAACCCGAAATGCTGAAGAACGGGACCTTGGCCTCACCGGCGATGCCCTTGGCCAGCAGCGTTTTGCCGGTCCCGGGGGGGCCGACCAGCAGCAAGCCGCGCGGAATGCGTCCGCCAAGCTTCTGGAACTTTTGCGGATCCTTCAGGAAGTCCACGACTTCCTTGACCTCTTCCTTGGCCTCGTCACAGCCCGCGACGTCGGCAAACGTGACCTGGTTGGTGCTTTCGTCCAGCATCCGGGCCTTGCTCTTGCCGAAGCTGAAGGCGCCACCCTTGCCGCCGCCCTGCATTTGGCGCATGAAATAGACCCATACCCCGATCAGCAGCAACATCGGCCCCCAACTGACCAGCAGGGTCATGAGCAGCGAGCCCTCTTCGCGTGGTTTGACGTCAAATTTCACGCCGTTGTTGATCAGATCGCCGACCAGGCCCCGGTCCAGAAAGGTCGCCGTGGTGCGAACCCGCCGGTCATCCGTCATGGTCGCCACAATCTCGGTGCCGCCCTGCCCTTCCTGGATCGTGGCCGACTTGACCCGGCTGGCGCGAACCTCCTCCAGGAAATCCGAATAGCCCATGTAGGTCGCACCGGCCCCGCCACGGGTGTCAAACTGCTTGAAAACAGTAAACAACACCATGGCAATCACGAGCCAGATGGCAATTTTCGAGAACCACTGATTATTCAAGCGAGGCTCCAGTCACAAATTCTTCACGCGGTAGCAGTAAGTAAAGGCCATTTTAGGCGTTTCAAGCAAAGCAACCGTTGTTTTTCCCGATTGCGGCCACAGGCGCCACAGGGGATTGGCGCCAGGGCTTGCCCAGCCCTTGACCTGGGTCAGTTCTGGCCAGCGCGCTTCAAACCTTGACCCACCAGAAAGGTCTCGGAGGACCGATCGCGCGAGGCCTTCGGCTTGAACGGTTTGACCACTCGAAACGTCTCACGGAACAAGCGCACCAGTTCGTCATAGCCGCCGCCGTGAAACAACTTCACCACGAGCGCACCTTCGGGCTTGAGGTGGGCCAGGGCGAACTCGATCGCCAGTTCCACAAGATGAACCACGCGCGCCGCATCCGCCGACCCGATGCCCGACAGGTTCGGCGCCATGTCGGAGACCACCACATCGGCCTGGCGCCCCGCCAGAGCGGCTTCCAGCCCTTTCAGGGTAGAGGCCTCCCGAAAGTCGCCCTGCAGAAAACAAACGCCCTCGATGGGCTCCATCGGCAGGATGTCCATGGCGATGATGACGCCATTGAGTTCCCCTGTGGCTGCCCCCCCGCCCGTCGCGGACTTGGGCGACAGCCGGCGGCGCACATACTGGCTCCAGGCACCCGGTGACGAACCCAGGTCCACGACAACCTGTCCGGGTTTGATCAGGCCGAACGACTCGTCGATCTCCTTCAGCTTGTAGGCCGCGCGCGCGCGAAATCCGTCCCGCTGCGCCTGCTTCACATAGGGGTCGTTGATATGGTCGTGCAACCACGCCTTGTTGACTTTTTTGCCCGGGGTCCTGGTTTTCATGTTGCCCTTGATAATACGGCCATGGCTCAAATACAACTTACCCCTGCCGAGCGCAAGGTCCACCGCGCGCTGGCCCACCACCTGGATCCGGTCGTCATGATCGGTGGCGACGGACTGACGCCCGCCGTGCTCAAGGAGGCGAATGCCGCGCTCAGCGCCCATGGGCTGATCAAGATCCGGGTGCTCGGCGACGACCGCGCTGCCCGGGAACTGATCTACCAGACCTTGGCCAACGAGTTGAACGCCGCGCCCATTCAGCACATCGGCAAGCTGCTGGTGCTGTGGCGGCCGATTCCCGAAAAGGAAAAGACGGTCGACGAAGACCGCATGCCCGGTCCTCGCGACTTCAAGGTCTTGAAATTCAGCAAACGCGGCGGCCAACGTCCCGAGGTGAAGACCCTTCGCGTGCTGGGCAACCAGCGACTGACCTCGGGCGGCCAAATCAAGCGGGCCAAGCCGAAGATGAAGTCCATCAAGAAAGCCCGTCACGACTGACGCATTGCGCATGAGGGACACCGACGCGCCGCTGCGCAACGTCATCTGCATGAAATGGGGCACCAAGTACGGCCCCGAATACGTCAACCGCCTGTACGCGATGGTGCGCCGGCACCTGACCGGTGATTTCCGCATGGTGTGCCTCACCGACGACCCGACGGGTATCCGCAAAGAGGTGCAATGCTTTCCCATTCCGGCGCTGGACCTGCCGCCTGGCATCCCTGAGCGCGGCTGGACCAAGCTGGTGACGTTTTCCCAGGATCTTTACGGCCTGAAGGGAACCGCCCTCTTCCTGGACGTCGACGTCGTGATCGTCGGTCCGCTGGACGAATTCTTCGATCTTCCCGGCGACTTCCTCGTCATTCACGACTACAAGCGCCCCTGGCGCATCACCGGCAATTCCTCAGTCTACCGATTCGAACTGGGCGCACACCCCGATGTGCTGGCGTATTTCCGCACCCATTTCGACCAGGTGCGCACCGCCTTCCGCAACGAGCAGGCCTACCTCTCAGACTTCATGCAACGCAAGGGCCTTCTGGCCTATTGGCCTGCGGCCTGGTGCCCCAGCTTCAAGTACCACGGCATCCCGCGCTGGCCGACCAACTACTGGAAGCCCCCGTTTGTGCCGGCCGGGGCCCGCATCGTGATCTTTCACGGCGAATGCAATCCGCCCGATGCGCTGGCCGGGCGCCGCAACCGCCGGTTTCGGTTCATCAAGCCTGCCGACTGGGTGGCCGAGCACTGGCGGGAATAGCCCCCGCGCTCAGGCCTGCGGCTGCCGCGCGGCGCGCCAGAGCAGAAGTCCGGTACACAGCCACTGCAGCGCGTACAGGGCGCTGCCCACCGTGTGCCACAGCTTCAGATCCTCGCGGGCCAGAATGCGCGGTGCAACACCAAACTCGACCAGCAAAGCCGCCAGCATCGAAATCGCTACCAGACCGATAGCAGAAAACGACCATCTGACGCTGGGATTGTCCGCATTCGACCGCATAACCAGCAAGACGAGACCGCCACAGGCCAGCGAAACCCAGGTCTGGGCGCCAAACAGACGGCCGGCCAGATTTCCCGCCATGGCGGGCGTGGGCAGATGGGCAAACAGCATCGGCACCACGAAGCCTGCAATCGCGCTCAGGCTGCCCCACCACAGCGCCAGCGCCATCACGGCCAGTCGATCCTTCACCCGGTCCGCCCCGGCTCAGACGTAAGTCACGGCGACGACTTCATACCGCCGCACGCCACCTGGCGCCTGTACCTCGGCCGTATCGCCCTCCTCCTTGCCGATCAGCGCACGCGCGATCGGACTGGAAATGTTGATCAGCCCGTGCTTGAGGTCGGCCTCGTCCTCGCCGACGATCTGGTAGGTCACTGCAGCACCTGTGTCCTCGTCTTCCAACTTGACCGTGGCGCCGAAGACCACCCGCCCACCGGCGTCCAGCGCCGCCGGATCGATGATCTGGGCCGCTGACAGCTTGCCCTCGATCTCCTGGATGCGCCCTTCGATGAAGCCTTGACGGTCCTTGGCCGCGTCGTATTCGGCGTTCTCGCTCAGATCGCCCTGCGCACGGGCCTCGGCAATCGCATTGATGACCCAGGGTCGGTCGACCGTCTTGAGCCGATGCAGTTCGGCCTTCAGCTTTTCGGCGCCGCGCTTGGTGATGGGTATGGTGGCCACTTTGAGAGTCTCCAAAAGGAAACCGCCGAGCGTTGCCGTCCGGCGGTGTCAAGATAAATTGATTATGCCGTGAACCGAGCCGTCAGGTCGCCAGTTGGGCGTGCATGTCCTGAACCGAGATCACCTCAAGCTGATCCATGTATTTCATGCCCTCAACGGCCGCCTCCGCACCGGCGATGGTCGTGAACGTGGTGACACGCGCCAGCAGCGACGAGGTTCGGATCTGGCGGGAGTCGGTGATCGCATTGCGACGCTCCTCGACTGTGTTGATGACCAGCGCGATTTCGTTGTTCTTGATCATGTCGACGATATGCGGTCGACCTTCAGTGACCTTGTTGACGGTGCCCACCGGCACGCCGGCCGCCGCAATGGCCGCCGCCGTTCCCCGCGTCGCAACCAGCACGAAGCCCAATTCACTGAGCTGCCGAGCCACTTCAACCGCACGAGGCTTGTCGCCGTTCTTGACGGTCAGGAAAACTTTGCCGGAGGCCGATCCGTCGGTCTTGAAGGGCCGCGGCAGACGCGTCCCCGCGCCCAACTGGCTCTTGACGAATGCTTCTCCGAAGGTCTTGCCCACCCCCATGACCTCGCCGGTGGACTTCATCTCAGGTCCCAGAATGGTGTCCACCCCCGGGAACTTGACGAACGGGAACACCGCTTCCTTGACGCTGAAATACGGTGGCGTCACTTCCTTGTCGATGCCTTGTTCAGCCAGGCTTCGGCCGGCCATGCAGCGCGCGGCCACCTTCGCCAGCTGGATACCCGTTGCCTTGGAGACATAGGGCACGGTGCGCGAGGCACGCGGGTTCACTTCCAACACGTAGATGACGTCCTGTCCGTCCACGTTCTGGATCGCGAACTGGACGTTCATGAGCCCCATCACGTTCAAGGCGCCGGCCATCGCAGCAGACTGGCGCTTGAGTTCGGAGACCGTGGCATCCGACAGGCTGTACGGCGGCAGCGAACAGGCCGAATCGCCGCTGTGAACGCCCGCCTGCTCAATGTGTTCCATGACGCCGCCAATGAACACCTTGCCTAGCGGATCGCGCAGGCAGTCCACGTCGCATTCGATGGCATCGTTCAGGAAACGATCCAACAAAACCGGCGAGTCGTGGCTGACCTTGACCGCCTCGCGCATGTAGCGCTCCAGGTCGCGCTGCTCGTGCACGATCTCCATGGCGCGGCCACCGAGCACATAGCTCGGACGCACCACCAGCGGATAGCCGAGGGCCAAAGCCTTCTCCAGCGCCTCGGGCTCGGTGCGGGCCGTGGCGTTGGGGGGTTGGCGCAAGCCGAGGGTGTGCAGGAGCTTCTGGAAGCGTTCGCGGTCTTCGGCCGCATCGATCATGTCGGGGCTGGTTCCGATGATGGGCACGCCATTGGCCTCCAGGTCCAGCGCGAGCTTCAAGGGCGTCTGCCCACCGTACTGCACGATCACACCCAAAGGCTTTTCCTTGTCCACGATCTCCAGCACATCCTCCAGCGTCACCGGCTCGAAATACAGTCGGTCGGAGGTGTCATAGTCCGTCGACACGGTTTCAGGGTTGCAGTTGACCATGATGGTCTCGTACCCATCCTCGCGCATGGCCAGCGCCGCATGGACGCAGCAGTAGTCGAATTCGATACCCTGGCCAATACGGTTCGGGCCACCGCCGAGCACCATGATCTTCTTGCGCGTGGTCGGCTCGGCCTCGCACTCATCCTCGTAGGTCGAATACAGATAGGCCGTATTCGTCGCAAATTCGGCCGCGCAGGTGTCGACCCGCTTGTAGACCGGGCGCACACCCAGCGCGCGGCGTACATCGCGCACGGCCTTCTCTGTGGTCTTGAGCAGCTTGGCCAGGCGGCGATCCGAGAAGCCCTTCTTCTTGAGCCCGCGCATGGTGAGCGCATCAAGCGAAGCCAGTGCCGCATCGCCCTTTTCAACGGCAAGCTTGTCCAGATCAAGTTCGATCTTCACGATTTCCTCGATCTGCACCAGGAACCACTTGTCGATTCTGGTCAGGTCGTGGACTTCGTCGAGCGACCAACCGGCGGCAAAGGCGTCCCCCACGTACCAGATGCGGTCGGGGCCGGGCTCGCCGAGTTCCCTCTCCAGGATCTCCCGGTCCTGCGTCTTCTCGTTCATGCCGTCCACGCCGACTTCCAGGCCGCGCAAGGCTTTCTGGAACGACTCCTGAAACGTGCGACCCATGGCCATCACTTCGCCCACCGATTTCATCTGGGTGGTCAGGCGCGAATCGGCGGTCGGGAACTTTTCAAAGGCGAAGCGCGGAATCTTGGTGACCACGTAGTCGATGCTGGGCTCGAACGAGGCCGGCGTGGCACCGCCGGTGATCTCGTTGCGCAATTCGTCCAGCGTGTAGCCGACCGCCAGCTTGGCGGCCACCTTGGCGATCGGAAAGCCGGTCGCCTTGGAGGCCAACGCGGAGGAACGCGAGACCCGCGGGTTCATCTCGATGACGACCATGCGGCCGTCGTTCGGGTTGATCGAGAATTGCACGTTCGAGCCGCCGGTATCGACCCCGATCTCGCGCAGCACCGCCAGCGAGGCGTTGCGCATGATCTGGTATTCCTTGTCGGTCAGCGTCTGGGCCGGTGCCACGGTGATGGAGTCGCCGGTGTGCACGCCCATGGGATCCAGGTTCTCGATCGAGCAGATGATGATGCAGTTGTCCGCCTTGTCGCGCACGACTTCCATCTCGTATTCTTTCCAGCCAAGCAGCGATTCTTCGATCAGCAGCTCGTTGGTCGGCGATGCCTCGAGGCCGCGCTTGCAGATGGTCTCGAACTCCTCTGCGTTGTAGGCAATGCCGCCGCCGGTTCCGCCCAAGGTAAAGCTGGGCCGGATGACGGTGGGGAAGCCCACGACCTTCTGCACGCCCCAGGCCTCTTCCATGCTGTGGGCAATGCCCGAGCGCGCGGAACCCAGGCCGATCTTGGTCATCGCGTCCTTGAACTTCAGGCGGTCTTCGGCCTTGTCGATCGCCTCGGGTGTGGCGCCGATGAGTTCGACCTGGTACTTGTCCAGCACGCCGTGGTGCCAGAGATCCAGCGCGCAGTTCAGCGCGGTCTGCCCCCCCATCGTGGGCAGGATCGCGTCCGGCCGCTCGCGGGCGATGATCTTCTCGACCGTCTGCCAGGTGATGGGCTCGATGTAGGTGACGTCGGCCGTGGCCGGGTCGGTCATGATCGTGGCCGGGTTGCTGTTGATCAGGATGACCTTGTAGCCCTCTTCGCGCAGGGCTTTGCAGGCCTGCACGCCCGAGTAGTCGAATTCGCAGGCCTGGCCGATGATGATCGGACCGGCGCCAATGATGAGGATGCTCTTGATGTCGGTGCGCTTAGGCATGCTTCTTCTCCGTGGCGTTTTGCATCAGCGCGGTGAAACGGTCAAACAGGTAGGCGATATCGTGCGGGCCGGGCGAGGCTTCGGGGTGGCCCTGGAAGCAAAACGCCGGCTTGTCAGTGCGGGCCAGGCCTTGCAGCGTGCCGTCGAACAGGCTCACGTGGGTGGCGCGCAGGTTAGGGCCCAGGGTTTTTTCGTCCACTGCGAAGCCGTGGTTCTGGCTCGTGATCGAGACCCGGCCGGAATCCAGGTCCTTGACGGGGTGGTTGGCCCCATGGTGGCCGAACTTCATCTTGAAGGTCTTCGCGCCCGAGGCCAGAGCCAGGATCTGGTGGCCCAGGCAAATCCCGAAGGTCGGGATGCCGGTGTCGATCAGTTCGCTGACCGCGGCGATGGCGTAGTCGCAAGGCTCCGGATCGCCCGGGCCGTTGGACAGAAAGATGCCGTCGGGCCGGTATTTCAGCACCTCGGCGGCCGGCGTCTGTGCGGGAACCACAGTGACCTTGCAGCCACGCTGCGCCAGCATGCGCAGGATGTTTTTCTTTACACCGAAGTCGTAGGCAACGACATGGAAGGTCGGTGCGGTCTGGGTGCCATAACCCGGTTGGCCATCGGGCTGCGCCAGTCTCCATTCGGTCTGTGCCCACTCGTAGGGCTGGGCCACGGACACCACCTTGGCCAGGTCCTGGCCGGCCATGCTGGGCGCGCCCTGGGCCGCCGCAATGGCCTGATCGATGAGGGCTTGGGTCACCAACTCGCCAGCCGCCAGGCCCACGATGGCTCCATTCTGGGCGCCCCGGGTGCGCAGCAGACGGGTCAGCTTGCGGGTGTCGATGTTGGCAATTGCGACCGTGTGTTCGGCCACCAGGTATTGCGACAGGGTCTGCGTCGCGCGGAAGTTGCTGGCCAGCAGCGGCAGGTCCTTGATGATGAGGCCAGCGGCATGGACCTTGTCGGCTTCGATGTCCTGCTGGTTGACGCCGTAATTGCCGATGTGCGGATACGTGAGCGTCACGATCTGCTGGCAGTAGCTCGGGTCGGTGAGGATTTCCTGGTAGCCGGTCATGGCGGTGTTGAACACCACTTCGCCGACGGTGGAGCCGGTGGCTCCAATCGAATTGCCGATAAAGACCGTGCCGTCTGCGAGCGCCAGGATGGCGGGCGGGAAGGTTCCCTGAAGAGACAAAAGCACTGGGTTCTCCGGATGGTTGCGGGTACGCCCAAACGCGCCCAGGGCATGACTCCTGGTGGCTGCTTTTGTGGGATTCTGGCTAAGGCTGCGGCTTGAGCGTACGGTTGATGCGGGAAAGCCTCTCATTATAACGGGGGAAACCCTGAACTGACCCTGAACTGACAGGGTTCGAGGCCGCTTGAGGCCTTCCGGTCGCCCTAGCGGCGGCTGGCCCAGGCGGCCGCGCTGGCGTGCAGGCAGATGGCCGCCGCTGCGGCCACATTGAGCGATTCTTCGCCCCCGGGTTGCGCAATCCTCACCGAAAACGCCGCTCTTGCCGCCACGTCGGCACACACGCCCTGCCCTTCGTGTCCCAGAACCCATGCGCACGGATATGGCGGGGCGCGCTCGTGCAGGAATTCGCCCTGGTGGGAACTCGTCACGGCCAGGGGCACGTTGAGGGCATCGAGCGCCCCCGCATCCGCCCCTTCGATCAGGTGCAGGCCGAAATGCGCGCCCATGCCTGCCCGCAGCACCTTGGGTGACCACAGCGCTGCCGTCCCCTTCAGCGCCACGACCTGGCGAAACCCGAAGGCCCCGGCACTGCGCAGGATGGAGCCGACATTGCCGGCATCCTGCACCCGGTCCAGCACCACCGTGGGGACATCGGGCTGCACGGTGTGCCCCAGTGGCAGCTCGATCAGGAAACCCATCGGCGCCGGGGATTCCAGCCCGCTGACCTCCGCAAACAGGCGGTCTGGAATCACTATGTTTTTAATAGCTACTGATGACCAATCTACGCTGGGATGAGACCAAAATGACTCAGAAAATACGGCAGTAGCCGGTTTGAGGCCCCGCTCCAGCGCCGCACGGCACAGGTGATCGCCTTCCAGCCAGACCTGACCCTGCTTTCGGTAGGCCACGCTGTCCTGGGCCAGACGTCGCAGCGACTTGATGAAGGGGTTGTCGCGGGAGGTGATCAGCACCGGTGCTGCGCTCATGTCAGCACCTCCGCGACCGGCGAAAACGAGCGGCGGTGCTCCGGGCATGCACCGTGCTCGCGCAGGGCCGCCAGATGCGCCGCCGTGCCGTAGCCCTTGTGGGCGGCAAACCCGTACTGGGGAAACTGCTCGTCGTAGCGCGCGCACCAGCGGTCGCGATGAACCTTGGCCAGAATCGATGCCGCCGAGATCGCCGGGACCTTGTCGTCACCCTTGACGATCGCCTCGGCCAGCACGTCCAGCCGCGGCAGGCGGTTGCCGTCGACCAGCACCTTGGCGGGCTTCAGGCGCAGCCCCTGAACGGCGCGCTGCATGGCCAGCAGGGTCGCTTGCAGGATGTTGAGTGTGTCGATCTCGGCCACGCTGGCCTCGGCAATCGAGCAGCAGAGCGCCTTGGCCATGATTTCATCGTACAGCGCCTCGCGCCGACGCGGCGACAGCTTCTTGGAGTCTGCCAGTCCGCGCACCGGGTTCAGGTCGTCCAGGATGACGGCGGCCGCAACCACCGGGCCGGCCAATGGCCCGCGGCCGGCCTCGTCCACCCCGGCCACCAGGCCAGGGCCGTCCCAGACCAGCGGGACCTGTTCAGCGCGCGAGTATTTTCTCGATCGCATCGGTGGCCAATTGCGCCGTATCGCGCCTCAGTTCCTGGTGCAGCGCGGCAAAACGCTGCTGCAGGGCAAGGGTTTTCTCAGGGGAATCCATCCAGTCCAGCACCGCTGCGGCCAGCGCCTGCGGGGTCGCTGCATCCTGCAGCAACTCAGGCACGACAAACTCGCGACACAGGATGTTCGGCAACCCGACCCAGGGCTGCAGGTTGCGGTGGCGCATGAGTTGCCAGGACAGCCAGTTCATGTTGTAGGCAATCACCATGGGCCGCTTGAACAGGGCGGCCTCGAGCGTGGCGGTGCCGCTGGCGATCAGGGTCACGTCGCACGCCGCCAGCACGCGCTGCGACTGGCCGGTGACGATCAGCAGCCGGTTGCCCAGGCCACTGGTTTGCGCCGCCTGCTCGACGGCGCTGCGCAGGGCCGGCATGGCGGGCAGGACAAAGCGCGTGGCGGGCCGTTGCTGCAAGATCACGGCCGCGGCCGCGAGGAATCGCGTGGCGAGATAACGGATTTCGGATTCCCGGCTGCCTGGCAGCAAGGCCACCATGGGCCCGTCGGGCGGCAGACCGAGCGCCGCGCGGGCGGCCAGGCGGTCGGGTTCCAGGGGGATCACGCTTGCCAGCGGATGGCCGACGTAGGTCGCCGCAATGCCGTGCTGCGCCAGCAACGGCGGCTCAAAAGGGAAGATGCACAGCACATGGTCCGCGCTGGCCTTGAGCTTGGCCAGCTTGCCGGCCCGCCAGGCCCAGAATGAGGGGCTCACAAAGTGCACCGTCGGAATGCCTGCGGTCTTCAACCGGGCCTCAAGCCCGAAGTTGAAATCCGGGGCGTCGATGCCGATGAACACATCCGGTGGATGAGCGATCAGCCGGGCGCGGAGTGCCCGGCGGATGGACAGCAGCTTGAACAAGTGCGGCAAGACTTCCGCATAGCCACGCACGGCCAGCAGGCTTTGCGCCCACCAGGCCTGAAAGCCCCGCTGCAGCATGTGCGGCCCCCCGATGCCGACAGCCTGGAGATCGGGCCAGCGCGCCTTCAGCCCGTCCAGCAGCAGGCCGGCCAGCAGATCACCTGACGGCTCCCCCGCCACCATGCCGAAGACGGGCCGAGCAGGATTCAAACCGGCCTCCCGGACTCAGCGGGCAATGCCACGCGCCGCACCGGCCAGGAAATTGTTCATCAGCTCGACATCCCCTGCTGCCTGCGGCAGGTCGACGGACAACTCGGCGATGGCGCGGCGCGCGTCCTCCAGAGTCTTGCCCTCCCGGTACAGCAGCCGGTGCATCTGTTTGACGGCCTTCAATCGCTCGGATGAAAAATCCCGCCTGCGCAGGCCGACACTGTTGGTGCCGCGCACCGCCAGCGGATTGCCATCGACCAGCATGAAGGGCGGCACGTCCTGCGACACCGCGCTGGCAAATCCCACCATGGCATGGGCGCCGATCTTCACGAACTGATGGATGCCGGTCAGCCCGCCGACCGTCACCCAGTCACCGAGGTGCACATGGCCCCCCAGCGTGGTGTTGTTGGCCAGTGTGGTGTGGTCATCCACGTGGCAGTCGTGCGCGATGTGGCAGTAGGCCATGATCCAGTTGTGGCTTCCGATGCGTGTGACCCCTCCGGCCCCCTGGACACCCAGGTTGATGGTGCAAAACTCGCGGATGGTGTTGCCATCGCCGATGTGCAACTCGGAGCGCTCGCCCGCGTACTTCTTGTCCTGGGGAATCGCACCGATCGAGTTGAACTGAAAGATCTGGTTGTCCTGCCCGATGCGGGTCTGACCCTCGATCACGCAGTGCGCGCCAACCCGGGTGCCCCGGCCGATGCAGACGTCCGGGCCGACAACGGAGTACGGGCCGATGGTGACCGATGGGTCGATCTGGGCCTTGGGGTCCACCAGCGCGGTGGGGTGAATGGTCGCCACGGCGATCTCCTCAGGAGATGCGACGCATGGTACACATCAGTTCGGCCTCGCAGGCGACTTCATCCCCGACTTTCGCGCGGGCCTTGAACTTGTAGATGCCGGCCCGGGCGCGGTCCAGTTCAGCTTCCAGAATCAGTTGGTCACCCGGCTCGACCGGACGCTTGAAGCGAGCACCGTCGATACCTGCGAAATAGAAGACGGTCTGGTCGTCGGGCAGCACGCCCAGCGAGTCGAAGGCCATCAGGGCGGCCGCCTGGGCCATCGCCTCGAGCATCAGCACACCGGGCATCACCGGACGATAGGGGAAGTGGCCGGTGAAGAAGGGTTCGTTGATCGTGACGTTCTTCAACGCGCGGATGCGTTTGCCGGTTTCCAGTTCCAGCACCCGGTCCACAAGCAGGAAGGGGTAACGATGCGGAAGCCGTTTGAGGATCTCGTGAATGTCCATCATGATGCAGTTCCCTGGTTCCTTTGGTTGGCAGGTTTCGAGTTTTCAAGAGCTTTGAGACGTTCACGCAATTTGTGAAGCTGCTTGAGCGTTGCAGCGTTTTTTTCCCAATTGGCGTTGTCGTCGATGGGAAACACACCGGTGTACTGTCCCGGCTTGTGGATCGAGCGAGTCACCAGGGAAAATGATGAAACATGCACCCCGTCGGCCAGCGTCAGGTGGCCAAGAATACCGGCGCTACCGCCTATCGTGCAGTTGGCCCCAATGTTGGCACTGCCCGCCACACCCACGCAACCTGCCATCGCGGTATTCTTGCCAATGCGGACGTTATGCCCAATCTGGATCAGGTTGTCGAGTTTGACGCCGTCCTCGATCACAGTGTCGGCCAGGGCGCCGCGGTCAATGCAGGTATTGGCGCCGATCTCCACATCGTTGCCAATGCGCACAGCGCCGAGTTGCTCGATCTTCTCCCACCGACCCTGGTCCGGCGCGAAACCGAAGCCGTCTGCGCCGATCACCGCTCCTGAATGAATGATGCACCGCTCCCCGATGTGGCAGTTCTCTCCGATCGTGACCCGTGAACGGATCACCGTTCTGGCGCCGATGTGGGCGCCGCGCTCGACAACGCTCAGCGCGCCGATGCTCGCAGTCGGGTCGACATGCGCGCCGGGATCGACCACGGCGCTGGGGTGAATACGCGGGCCCGACTGGCCTGGGTGCTCCCGCTTCCACAACTGCGTGAGTCGCGCGTAGTAGAGGTAGGGCTGGTCGACCACAATGCAGGTGCCGCGCGCCCGCGCCGCCTGCTCGGCGTCCCGACCGACAATCACGCAACCGGCCTTTGAAGTGGTCAGCAGGTTCCGGAATTTTGGGTGACTGAGAAAACTCAGCTCGGAGGGATTGGCGAACTCGAGCGGGGCAAGTCCTTCGATGACTTGCGACGGTTCGCCGTGAAGGGTTCCGCCCAGCCGCTCTGTGATGAAATCTAATCGGAGTGCCACACGAGACCGGACGGACTGGACCTTATTTGCCTGTGCCGGCGTTCAGCGCCTTGATCACCTTGTCCGTGATGTCGTGCTTCGGATTGATGTAGACCGCTTCCTGGAAGATTGCGTCGTACTTCTCCGATTCAGCCACTTGCTTCACGACGCGGTTGGCCCGTTCGAGCACTTGCTGAAGTTCCTCGTTCTTGCGTGCGTTAAGGTCCTCCTGGAACTCACGCCGCTTGCGCTGTAGATCACGGTCCTGCTCAACCAACTGCTTCTGTCTAGAAACACGTTGACTTTCTGAAAGAGTCGGCGCATCGCGCTCGTATTTCTCTGACATGGCCTTGATCGAATTTCCCAGTTCGATGATGTCCTTCTCACGCCGGGAGAACTCCTGCTCAAGCTTGGCCTGCGCAGCCTTGGCGCTGTTGGCCTCCCGGAAAATCCGGTCTGTATTCACGAATCCAGCCTTGAAATCCTGAGCCTGAACGGGCACGCAGCAGGCCACGGCGCTCACAACCAGGGCCAGCGAACGGAGATGGCGGAAAGAGTTCATTAAAAAGACGATCCTATCTGGAATTGGAAGTTCTGGATTCTATCCCCCGGCTGCGTGCGGAAAGGATAGGCGTAGGCGATTCGCAGCGGTCCCAGCGGAGAGATCCAGCTGAGGCCGATGCCGGCCGACGCCCTGAGCGAGTCCGTTGTCGGTTGTTCCGTCGCACCCCAGACGTTGCCAACGTCGGTGAATGCATACATTCGAAGGGTGCGGTCGTTGCCACTTCCCGGAACCGGGAGGTAGGCCTCGGCATTGAGAACCAGTTTCTTGGCGCCACCGACGAAGGAGCCCGTGACGTCACGGGGACCCAAGGTATTCTGGTCGAAACCCCGCACGGACCCTTGGCCACCGGCATAGAAATTCTTGAATACCGGGAAGGGCTTCCCGCTCAACCCAGTGCCCCAGCCAAATTCGGAGTTGAAAGCTGCGGTGAAGTCGCGGGTGATTGGCAGGTAGTACTGGAACTGATAGTAGGCCTTCAAGTACCGCGCGTCGCCCGCGACGCCCCACTCGGTGTTGAATCGCTGGAACGTGCCGCGCGTGGGAATCAATGCGCTGTCCTTCGTGTCACTGGACCAGCCAATGGTCAACGGCAGCGTATTGCTGGGGTTGCCCACTTCTTCAGCATACTGAAGGTAGTACGCAGGGATGTTCGTTCCGTTCTTGATGTCCATGCGCTCCAACGCGGCACCAAAGAAGACGGTGTCCTTTTCGCTGAAGGGAACGCCAAACCGGATGCCCATGCCCGCGGTGACCAACTGATATGCGCCACCCTGGTTGGCATACGGCTGGGAGCTTCGATAGTAAGCGTCCAGCGTCCGGGAAATGCCATCCTTCGTGTAGTACGGGTCGGTCGTATTCAGCACAAGGACTGTGTTGTATTTGCTGGTATTGAGCTCGACCCCCAGGTAATTGCCCGAACCGAAGGCGTTCTCCTGCTTCATGCCAATGGTCAGCGCGACCCGATCGGCTGTGGAAAAACCCAAACCCAGCGAGATGCTGCCGGTCGGCTTTTCAACCACCGAGACGTTCAAGTCCACCTGGTCATTGACACCCGGAATCTCCGCGGTATCGATATTCACACCGGTGAAATAGCCCAGCCGATCGACCCGGTCCCGCGAGAGCCGGATCTTGGTGCCGTCGTACCAGGATGCTTCGAACTGGCGAAACTCGCGCCGGATGACTTCATCGCGGGTCCGATCGTTTCCGGAAATATTGATCCGGCGGATATAGGCCCGGCGGGAAGGATCGGCCTGCAGAACCAGTGCCACTCGGTTGTTCACCCGGTCCACCTCCGGACGGGCTTCGACGCGAGCAAAGGCAAAACCGTAATTGCCGAAATTTTCAGTGAAGACCCGCGTGGTCTCCGCCACATCGTCGGCGTTGAAAGGTTTGCCGGGCTTGATGGTCACTAACGACTTGAACTCGTCGTCTTTGCCCAGGTAATTTCCTTCGAGGGCCACCGAGGAGACAACAAAGCGCTCGCCTTCAGTGATGTTGACCGTGATCGATATATCCTGCTTGTTGGGCGAGATGGCGACCTGGGTCGAATCGATCCGGAATTCCAGATAGCCCCTGGCCAGATAGTACGAGCGCATCGCCTCCAGGTCGGCATTGAGTTTGGCGCGCGAGTAGTTGTTCGACTTCGTATACCAGCTGAGCCACCCGCCGGTATCCTGACTGAAGAGTCCCAGCAGTGTCGATTCGCTGAACGCCTTGTTGCCAACGATGCTCAGTTCCTTGATCTTGGCCGTATCGCCTTCGGTCACGGTGAAGGTGAGGTTCACCCGGTTTCGCTCGATTGGCGTGACTGTCGTCACGACCTCCGCGCCGTAAAGGCTTCGGTTGATGTATTGCCGCTTGAGTTCCTGTTCCGCCCGATCCGCAAGCGCCTTGTCGTAAGGGCGACCTTCGGCGAGGCCAACTTCCCTCAGCATCTTCTGCAGGGCCTCCTTGTCGAACTCCTTGGTACCGACAAACTCGACGTTGGCGATGGTAGGACGCTCCTCGACGATCACAACCACCACGTTTCCGTTGACTTCGAGACGGACGTCCTTGAACAAGCCCAGCGCGAAAAGTGCCCGAATGGCAGCCGAACCCTTTTCATCGTTGTAGGTATCACCGACACGAAACGGCAGGGAGGCAAATACCGTACCCGCCTCCACTCGCTGCAGTCCCTCGACGCGGATGTCACTGACCGGAAACGGATTGACGGCCCACGCGTTGGCCGCAAACGCGAGTGCGACCAACGCCACTGAACCCCGCAAACGAAATCGATTGAATTGCTTTTTCATGAATAGGTCTGTTGCCGGCACAACGCCGATGCGTTCACCGCAGGGTCAGCCAAAGAGCCGTGTGACATCGTTGAAAAGTGCGACGGACATCATCATCAGCAGCAAGGCGACACCGCCGCGCTGCAATCGTTCCATCCAGATTTCCGAGATTCCCCGCCCCGTTACCCCTTCCCAAAGATAATACATCAGGTGTCCCCCATCGAGGACCGGTAGCGGCAGCAGATTCAGCACGCCAAGGCTGACGCTGATCAGGGCAAGAAAAAGAAAATAGGGCGTAATGCCCAGGCTGGCTGACCGGCCAGCGTAGTCAGCGATGGTCAGTGGACCGCTCAGGTTTTTCAGGGACACCTCGCCGATCACCATGCGCCCCATCATGCGCACCGTCAACATCGAGACCTCCCAGGTGCGCACCAGCCCTTTCCACAAGCCATCGGCCAGGCCGAGTCGCACCGTCGTCATGGCGGGGGCAGCGCCGACATAGGCGCCAATACGGCCCACGGAAAGGTCGCCTTCGCGCTTGACCTCGGGTTCGATGATCAGATCCAGTCGGCTCCCCTTGCGCTCGATCTGCCAGAGCATGGCGACCGGCGCCTGGCCTCGCAAAGATGCACGGATCAGCTGGCGCAGTTGATGACCGTCCACGATCGCAACCGTATCGACCTTCAGCACCCGATCACCGTTCTGAAGGCCCGCGCGCGACGCCGGACTCTTCGGCAGGATGTCGCCGATCAGTGGTTCGGTCCAGGGCGCGACGATGCCGATGCGCTGAAACAGTCGGGCGTCCGCCTCGCTCGCATCCATGCTGCCCAGGGGCAGAATGACGTCCCGCCCCACTCCATCGCGCGAGGATGCGACCGTAAGGCGAACATCGTGTCCGTCCAACGCGCCGCGGGTCAGCAACCAGCGAAGCGATTCAAACGAACGCACAGGATCGGAATCCCCACCAGCCAAGCCGCCTTGGCGGACCCACTCACCGCCTCGAAGTCCGGCCCGTTCGGCAATCGATCCGGCGACCGGGCTGGCGAGCACCGGCTCAGGTTCCTGGACACCAATCCAGTTCACGACGCTGTAAAGAAGCACCGCCAACAGCAGATTGGCGAGCGGACCGGCAGCCACGATGGCAGCGCGGTGGCGCAAAGGCCGGTTGTTGAAGGCCAGGTGGGCCTCCTCGGGCGGCACCGTTCCTTCCCGTTCATCCAGCATGCGCACGTAGCCGCCGATGGGGAATGCCCCCAGAACAAACTCGGTGTCCTGTCCCGGGCGCTGATGTTTGGGCTTCCAGCGCAGCAAGGGTCTGCCAAAACCAACAGAGAACCGAAGCACCTTGACCCCACACGCCACCGCCACACGGTAGTGCCCGTACTCATGCACTGCGATCAACAGACCCAGTGCGACGACGAACGCGAGAACGGTCAGCATGAACAGTCCGTACCCGCCTCAGCGCGCCAGGCGCGAGACGACCGACTCCGCGGCGATCCGGCTGCGGGCGTCCAGATCGAGCAAGTCGTCCAGCGACTGTGGATTGCTGCAGGTGACAGCCTCCAGCGTTTCCAGATTGGTCCGGTGAATCTGGTCAAAGCGGATACGCCGCTCCAGAAACGCCGCAACCCCGATCTCGTTGGACGCATTGAGAACGGCACAGCTACCGGCGGGCCCCCGCAATGCGGCCCAAGCCAAAGGCAGGCCCGGAAACCGCTCGGTATGGCCTGGCGCATCGATCGCCTCGAACGTCATGGCCGGGAGGGCATGAAAGTCCAGGGCTGCGGCACCGGACGTGATGCGCTCAGGCCAGGACAAACCGTAAGCAATGGGGCCGCGCATGTCCGGCGTCCCCATCTGGGACACCACGGAATGATCCTTGTACTGGACCATGGAATGGACAATGCTCTGCGGATGGATCACGACATCGAGTTGGTCAGGAGAAACGCCGAACAGATAACGGGCTTCGATGACCTCCAGCGCCTTGTTCATCATGGTGGCGGAATCCACCGAGATCTTGCGGCCCATGACCCAGTTCGGATGCGCGCAGGCTTGCTCGGGCGTCACATCGCGCAAGGTCGCCGGATCTCGGGTCCGGAACGGACCGCCTGATGCGGTGAGAATGATCTTGTCAATGCGACCTGCCCAGGTTGCCGGATCCTCTGGCAGAGATTGAAAGATCGCAGAGTGTTCGCTGTCGATCGGCAGCAAGGTGGCACCGCCGCGACGCACGGCACGCAGGAAGACGTCACCCCCCACCACGAGCGCCTCCTTGTTGGCCAGCAGGAGCCGTTTGCCGGCTTCGGCAGCCGCCAGGCAAGGAGCGAGCCCCGCCGCACCGACGATGGCGGCCATGACGACGTCCACGCACTCATGAGATGCTACTATTTCAATAGCATCTTTTGACCATAGGACGCTGGCATCCAGCCCGTTTTGCTGGATTTTCTCCGCCAGAAGGCGACCGTGGGCCTCGCTGGCCATGACCGCGTAGCGCGGCCGGAACTGCTGGCATTGGGCCAGCATGAGGTCGACCTGGGTCGAGGCGCTCAGCGCAAAAACTTCAAAACGCTGCGGGTGGCGTGCAATCACGTCCAAGGTGCTGGTGCCGATCGAGCCTGTCGAGCCCAGCACCGTGATGCGCTGCCTCATGGGCGTCCCAGTGTCACCAGCATCATGGCCAGCGGCAAAGTCGGAAGCAGGGCGTCCACCCGATCCAGCACGCCCCCATGACCCGGTAGCAGGCCGCTGCTGTCCTTGACACCGGCGCTGCGCTTGATCAACGATTCGACCAGGTCGCCGACAACGCTCATGGCTGCCATGAACAGAACGGCGATCAGCAACAGCCACCCCCCATGGATGGCAAGGCGGGTGTAGAAACTGGCCACGCCCGCCCCCAGAGCGCGATCGGCCCAGGCCCACAGGAACGCCAGGGTCACCACGCCGGCCATGCCACCCCAGACGCCCTCCCAGCTCTTGCCAGGGCTGATCGACGGAGCGAGCTTGCCGGCGGCGACCCGGCCACCGAAGGCCCTTCCGGCAAAGTACGCAAAGATGTCGGCCACCCAGACGAGGACCAGAATGGACAGCAGAAAATTGATGCCGACAAAGCGGGCCTGCGCCACAGCCAGCCAAGCCAGCCAAAGAGCGAGCAGCCCGCCTGGGAGCCTGACCGCTTGTGGAATCGATGACCAGCCCGCCACGCCCCGACGTAGGAGCCAGGCGCCGCCCAGCACCCATGCGACGCCTGCGCCAGCCCACAGCATGGGCATCGACTGTCCCAGCCAGCCGAGGCGCCAACTGCCGGCGCACAGACCGACACAGATCAGGGCAAAAAGCAGCGAGAGCGGCTGTCCACAGGTGTTGAGTCGCCCCCACTCCCATGCGCCGGCGGCGATCAGTACCAAAGCGACAGCAGCGAACGGTTCCGGTGTCGAAGCAAACAAGGCCGGCAGCAGGATGGCCAGCAAGACCAAGGCGGTGATGATGCGCTGTTTGAGCATGTCGCCTTTCAGGCGGCGATCCGGTCCGAGCCTGACGATGCGATCTGGCCGGACGTCAGGCCGAACCGGCGTTCCCTTCGGCCGTAGTCGGCAATCGCTTCATCCAGCGCGATCTCGTCAAAATCGGGCCAGAGGCGATCGCTGAAATAGAGCTCGGAATAGGCGGCCTGCCACAGCAGGAAATTGCTGATGCGTCGCTCCCCGCCAGTGCGAATCAGCAGGTCTGGGTCCGGCACATGGGCCAAGGCCATGGCGCGATCCAGACTGGCCTCGGTAATGGGTTCGCCCTGGGCGGCCAGCTTTGCGGCCGCTTGTGCGATATCCCATCGTCCCCCGTAATTGAAACAGACGTTGAGGATCAGGCGCGTGTTCTGCGCCGTTGTGGCTTCGGCCTGCGTCAGGCCCAGCCGCATTTTTTCAGACAAGGTCGAACGGTCACCGACGATATGAATGCGCACCCCGTCGTGTTTGAGCTGGGGCACCTCACGACCCAAGGCCATGGCAAGCAGTTCCATGAGGCCGGAGACTTCCTCGGGGGGCCGGTTCCAGTTCTCGGAGGAAAACGCGAACACCGTCAGAACGCGGACACCTCGATCCGAACAGGCCCGCACGCAACGTCGCAAAGATTCGACGCCCTGACGATGACCCGCGACCCGCGGCAGGTAGCGCCGGGTCGCCCACCGGCCATTGCCATCCATGACGATGGCGATGTGATGCGGTATCGCGTTGGGGGCGCTCATGAGGAAGAAAAGGCCGTCAGACGGCCATGATTTCCTGCTCTTTGACCGCGACCAACTGATCGATCGTGACGATATGACGGTCCGTGACTTTCTGGATGTCGTTCTCCGAGCGCTTCTGGTCATCCTCGGACGCGAGCTTGTCCTTCACCAGCTTCTTGATGTGCTCGTTGGCATCGCGGCGCAGATTACGAATGGCGATCTTGGCATTCTCGCCCTCATGGCGCACCAGTTTGGTCATTTCCTTGCGGCGCTCTTCGCTCATCGGCGGCATCGGCACGCGGATGAGATCGCCCATGGAGGCCGGATTGAGGCCCAGTTCGCTTTCGCGAATGGCTTTCTCGATCTTGGCTCCCATGCCTTTTTCCCACGGCTGCACACTGATGGTGCGTGAATCGATCAGGGAGAGGTTGGCCACCTGACTGAGCGGAACCATGGATCCGTAGTAGTCGACATGGATCGTGTCCAGCAAAGCCGGGTTTGCGCGGCCGGTACGGATCTTCGTCAGGTTGTGCGTGAATGCCGCGATGGTCTGGTCCATCTTGGTTTCGGTGGTCTTCTTGATCTCAGCTGTGGTCATGTGCAGTACTCCCGATCGAATGGCGCCCCTCAGACGTAAACCAGGGTGCCCTCATCTTCGCCCATCACGACGCGCTTGAGCGCGCCGTGCTTGAAAATGGAAAAAACCTTGACCGGGAGCTTCTGATCCCGGCAAAGGGCAAATGCGGTGGCATCCATGATGCCCAGATTCTTGCTCATGGCCTCATCGAAGGTGATCCTGGCATAACGTGTCGCGCCCGGATCCTTTTTCGGATCGGCCGTGTAGACACCGTCCACTTTCGTCGCCTTGAGCACCACTTCAGCGCCAATTTCAGCGCCACGCAAGGCGGCGGCTGTGTCCGTGGTGAAGAACGGATTGCCCGTGCCCGCCGCGAACACAACCACCTTCCCTTCCTCGAGGTACTGCAGCGCCTTGGGCCGGACATAGGGCTCCACCACCTGCTCGATGGCGATGGCCGACATCACCCGCGCCGTCAGTCCGGCCTTGTTCATGGTGTCCGCCAGCGCCAGTGAATTCATCACCGTCGCCAGCATGCCCATGTAGTCAGCCGTCGCGCGATCCATGCCGACCGAGCCGCCCGCCACACCGCGGAAGATGTTCCCACCACCGATCACCACCGCCACTTCGACACCCAGCCGGGTCACCTCGGCAATCTCCTCCACCATGCGCACGATCGTGGCATGGTTGATCCCGAACGCATCGTCACCCATCAAGGCCTCGCCGGACAGCTTGAGCAGGATGCGCTTGTGGACGGGTCGGGCGAGGGTCATGCGTGGGCTCCTTCTGTAGGGGTGAGTTTAGCCGCCCGCGGGCGGCCGGTCATCAGGCCGCGCCTTTGGCGGCAGCCACCTGGGCGGCCACCTCGGCGGCAAAATCGTCCACCCGTTTCTCGATGCCTTCGCCGACGACGTAGAGGGTGAAACCCTTCACGGTGGTGCCGGTGGCCTTGAGCATCTGCTCGACCGTCTGCTTGTCGTTCTTCACGAACGGCTGGTTGAACAAGCTGACTTCCTTGAGGTACTTCTGCACACCACCTTCGATCCGCTTGGCCACGATTTCGTCGGACTGCACCGGTTTGCCCGCCGCAATCGCTTCAGCGGCGGCCTCGGCCGCCTTGGCAGCCGCCACCGAGCGCTCGCGTTCAACGAGATCAGCCGGCACATCGGCGCTGGACAGGGCGACGGGCTTCATCGCGGCCACGTGCATCGCCACATCCTTGGCAGCCGTGTCGTCGCCTTCGAACTCGATCACAACACCGATGCGCGAGCCGTGCAGGTAGCTCGCGAGTTTGGCGCCCGAGGCAAACCGCTTGAAGCGGCGGAAAGTCATGTTTTCGCCGATCTTTCCGATCAACCCCTTGCGCACGTCCTCCAGCGTCGGGCCGTAGCCGTCCTGGCTGCACGGCAAGGCGCTCAACGCGGCGATATCCGCAGGGTTGTGCTTCGCAATCAATGCGGCAGCGGTGTTGGCCATGGCCAAGAAGCTGTCGTTCTTGGTCACGAAGTCGGTTTCGCAATTGACTTCGAGCAGCGCGCCAACGGTGCCGTCGATGAAGCAGGTCACGACGCCTTCCGCGGTCACGCGCGAAGCGGCCTTGCCCGCCTTGGTGCCCAGCTTGACGCGCAGCAGTTCCTCGGCCTTGGCCATGTCGCCATCGGCCTCCGTCAGCGCCTTCTTGCATTCCATCATCGGGGCGTCGGTCTTGCCACGCAGTTCGGCGACCATGCTTGCGGTAATTGCAGTCATTTTCTTTACTCCGTCTTCAAATCAGTTCAATGGGGGATGGGGCTAAAAAAAAGGGGCAGAAGAGCCCCTTTCTATGCGCCCGGGGAAACTCAAGCGGAAGCGTTTTCCACTTCCACGAATTCGTCGGCGTCGTCAGCCGCCGCGACGGCCTTGACAACGTCTTCAACGGCGTTGGCGCGGCCTTCGAGGATCGCGTCGGCAATGCCGCGGGCATACAGGGTGACCGCCTTGGCCGAGTCATCGTTGCCAGGGATCACATAGTCGATGCCTTCGGGCGAGTGGTTGGTGTCGACCACGCCGATCAGCGGAATGCCCAGCTTCTTCGCTTCGGCGATGGCGATCTTGTGGTAGCCCACGTCGATCACGAAGATGGCGTCCGGAAGCGCGTTCATGTCCTGAATGCCGCCGATGTCGCGCTCAAGCTTTTCGATCTCGCGCTTGAACATCAGCTGTTCTTTCTTGCTCAGGGAGTCCAGGCCGGCTTCCTGCTGGGCCTTCATGTCCTTCAGGCGCTTGATGGAGGTCTTGACCGTCTTGAAGTTGGTCAGCATGCCACCCAGCCAGCGCTGGTCCACATAGGGCACGCCCGCACGTTGGGCTTCACCGGCGACCGTTTCGCGGGCCTGGCGCTTGGTGCCGACCATCAGGATCGTGCCGCGATTGGCCGACAGCTGCTTGGCGAACTTGGCCGCGTCCTGGAACATCGGCAGCGATTTTTCCAGGTTGATGATGTGGATCTTGTTGCGATGGCCGAAGATGAACGGGGCCATCTTGGGGTTCCAGAAGCGGGTCTGGTGGCCGAAATGGACACCGGCTTCCAGCATTTCGCGCATGGTGACTGACATGGTATTTACTCCAAAGGTTGGGTCTAAAATCCAGCCCATCCATCACAACTCGTGTGACCCTGCGTCACAGGGATAACAAGTTGCAACACCTTGTGGGGCTGGTTTGCGATTTGTCTTGACAGACGGCAAAACACCGTTCTTCAAAACCTGAAGAGTATAGCACGACCGACTGAACCCAATCATGCCCTCAGACCTCCTTGCCACCCGGCAGCGCATCCTTTCCGGCGAGTGGACCGCCTCCCGCGCCGTGGACGATGCCGTCGCCCGCGCCCAGTCGCCGGCAGGCCGTGATGCCTTCGTGTTTCCCCGGTTAGACGAGGCCCGCGCCGACGCAGCCCGGTTCGATCGCGAAACGGCACTGGCCGCGCATCGGCCATTGGCCGGGCTGCCCTTCTCCGTCAAGGACCTGTTCGACGTCGAGGGGCAGGTCACCGCAGCGGGTTCCACGGTCCTGGTCGACCACCCACCCGCGACGGCCGATTGCCCGGCCGTGGCGCGCCTGCGGGCGGCGGGCGGCAGCCTGATGGGGCGCACGCACATGGTGGAGTTCGCGTTCTCGGGCATGGGCACGAATCCGCACGTCGCCACGCCCGCGGCCTGGGATGGCCGGCACGACCGGCCGGTCGGCAGCCCTGACACGCCGCGGGTACCCGGAGGCTCGTCATCCGGCGCCGCGGTATCGGTGGCCACGGGCGCCGCGTTCATCGGGCTGGGCTCGGACACGGGCGGATCGATCCGGATTCCCGCCGCCCTGAACGGCATCGTCGGCTTCAAGAACACTGCCAGCCGGGTCCCGACCGCCGGCGCGGTGCCCCTGTCGACGACGCTGGACACGGTGTGCGCCCTGACCCGCAGTGTGCGTGATGCCATCCTTGCGCATGAGATCCTGGCGGCGCGCACGGTCACCCTCAGCCCGGCGCCCTTGTCTGCCTACCGGCTGGCTGTCGCCCGCACCGTGATGCTGGACGCGCTGGAGCCCGCCGTGGCCCGCGCCTTCGAGCGCAGCCTTGCGACGTTGCGTGCTGCAGGCGCGCAGATCGACGAGATCGGCCTGAACGAAACCGCCGAACTGGCCGCGATCCAGGCCACGGGTGGCTTTTCCGCCGCCGAAAGCTACGCCTGGCACCGGGAGCTGCTGGCCACACGGGCAAACGACTACGACCCGCGCGTGGCCACCCGCATCCGGCGCGGCGCGACGATGATGGCCCATGAATACATTGACCTGCTCCAGGCGCGCCAGCGCTGGATCCGCTCCATGGAACTGGCTTTGCGAGCGTATGACGCGGTGTTGTCACCCACGGTGCCCATCCTCGGACCGCTGCTGGCCGACGTGGCACCGGCCACCGGCACGGACCCTGCCGCCGACGCCGCGCGCGATGAGGCCTTCTTCCGGGCCAATGCCCTGCTGCTACGCAACACCAGCGTGGTCAACATGCTGGATGGCTGTGCCCTGTCGCTGCCTTGCCACACCCCCGACGAGCTGCCGGTGGGCCTGATGATCTGGCACGCCGCCGGGCGCGACGACCCGGTGCTGAACGTCGGATTGAGGATCGAAGAATTACTTCAAATACAATAGCAATTAATGACCAAATGACGCCGGGATCGTGGCGTTTTGACTGAAATTTCCATGAAAATTGCCATTGTGGGAGCCGGCATCATCGGCGTGACCACCGCGTACGAGCTTGCCGCCGACGGCCATGAAGTCACTGTTTTCGAGCGCCGCGGCACCGCCGCCGAAGAAACCAGCTTTGCCAACGCCGGTCTGGTCGCGCCCGGCTACGTCACCCCATGGGCTGCGCCCGGCATGCCGCGCAAGGTGTTGGGCCACCTGATGAGCCGCCACGCGCCGGTCAAGCTGGGTTCGGGCCTGGGCGCGTCCGAACTGGCCTGGATGTGGCGCTGGTGGCGCGCCTGCAAGCTGGAGACCTATCTGGCCAACCGCGCGCGCATGCAGCGCCTCGCGTTCTACAGCCGCCAGCGCCTGCACCAGGTCACCGCCGACTTGAAGCTCGAATACGACCGAAGCGACGGCTACATGGTGCTGCTGCGCTCCGAAAGAGACCGCGAGCTCACACGCCCCGGCCTGCAGGTGCTGCGCGACGCGGGCGTGAAGTTCCGCGAGATCGGCCCGGACGAGGCGCGCAAGGTCGAACCCGCGCTGAACCCGGACACCGACTTTGCCGGCGCCATACACCTGCCGGACGACGAAGTCGGCAACTGCCGGCAGTTTGCGCTGCTGCTGAAGGACGAGGCCCGCCGGTTGGGCGCCGTCTTCGAGTTCAACACCACCGTGGCCCGCGTCTCGGCAGACCCGAAGCCGACCCTGACCGTCGCCGGCGAGGCAGCGCCCCGCACCTTCGACGCCGTGGTGATGTGCGCTGGACTCGCTTCGGCGGCCCTGCTGCGCCCGCTCGGGCTGAAGCTGCCACTGGTGGCGGTGCACGGCTATTCGGTCAGCGCCCACATCCGCGAACCGCTCAATGCCCCGCGCAGCGCGGTCATGGACGAACGCTACAAGGTCGCCATCTCCCGCCTGGGCCTGCGCGTGCGCATCGCCGGCAGCGCCGAAGTGGGCGGCTCACCGACCGCCATGCGCGCGGCGTCGCTGCAGACGCTCTACAAGGTGCTGCACGACTGGTTTCCCGGAGCCGCCCAGCTTTCGGCCGGCGTGCAGGAGTGGAAAGGCGCACGCCCGATGATGCCCGACGGCCCGCCCCTGATCGGCCCGAGCGGCCTCCCGGGCATCTGGCTCAACCTGGGCCACGGCTCCAGCGGCTGGGCACTGGCCTGCGGCAGTGCCCGTGCCCTTGGCGACCTGATGGCCCAGCGCGCGCCCGAGGTCGATCTGGAAGGTCTGGGCATCGAGCGGCTGCGCCGCTGAGCGGGCGGTCGCGGCACAATGGCCTCCATGCACCGCGTCACCCCCGCCCGCCGTTTTCCGTTGCACACCATCGAGGCTTCGCGCCGCCTGGAACGCACGGCGGCGGCCGCCCTGCCCTCCCATACGCTGATGCAGTGCGCCGGACTGGCCGTGGCGCGGCTGGCACTGGCCCTGGCCCCGCATGCGCGCACCATCTGGATCGCCTGCGGCCCGGGCAACAACGGCGGCGACGGCCTGGAAGCGGCCGCGCACCTGCAGCGCTGGGGACAGCATCCGGTCGTCACCTGGTTGGGCGACGAGGCCAGCGTACCCGAGGACGCCCGCGCGTCCCTGGCGCGGGCGCGCAGCGCAGGGGTGACTTTCTCCGCCACACCCCCCGCGGGCCTGGGCCCTGACGACCTCTGCATCGACGCCCTGCTGGGCCTCGGTGCCGCCCGGGCGCCCCAAGGCCGGATGGCCGACTGGCTGCGGACCATGCGGGCCAGCCCCGCGCCCGTACTGGCGGTGGACCTGCCCTCCGGCCTGAACGCCGAGACCGGCAATTTTGCTCCTGACTCAATAGCGGGCGACGACCATACGACGCCGGGATCATGGCAAATTCAGGCTCAAAACACCCTCAGCCTGCTCAGCTGCAAGCCGGGCTTGTTCACGGCGCACGGCCGCGATGCCGCCGGCACCGTCTGGTTCGATGACCTGGGGGTGGATGGCAGCGCCGAACCCGCCTGTGCCTGGACCAACGGCATCCCACCGCGGATTCACCGGGCGCACGCGACCCACAAAGGCAGCCACGGCGACGTCGCGGTGATCGGTGGCGAGGGCCTGAATCGGCGCGGCCTGGGCATGACTGGTGCCGCCTTGCTGGCGGCGTCGGCTGCGCTGCACGGTGGCGCCGGCCGGGTGCTGGTGAGCCTGTTCGACGATGGCGCCATGACGCTGGATCCGGCCCTGCCGGAGCTGATGTTCCGCCGCTTTGAGGCGCTGGATCTGCGCCAGCTGACCGTGGTGTGCGGCTGTGGGGGCGGCGATGCGGTGCGGCCGGTGCTGCCGCAGGTGCTGTCCCAGTCCCCGCGCCTGGTGCTGGACGCCGACGCGCTCAATGCCATTGCCGCAGACACCTCCCTGCGCAGCCTGGTGCAGGCGCGCGCCCGGCGGGGGCTTGCCACCGTGCTGACGCCCCACCCGCTGGAAGCCGGGCGCCTGCTGGGCAGCGGCTCCCCGGCAGTGCAGTCAGACCGGCTCGCCGCGGTTCGACGGCTCGCGGACGACCTGGCTTGCACGGTGGTGCTCAAGGGCTCGGGCACGCTGATCGCAACGCCCGGAGAAGCCCCGGCCCTGAACCTGACCGGCAACGCCCGGCTGGGCACTGCCGGCACCGGCGATGTGCTGGCCGGCCTGATCGGCGCACGCCTGGCCGCGGGCGCCGCGCCCTTTCAGGCGGCCTGTGCGGCCGTGTACCAGCACGGAGAAATAGCCGATGCATGGCCGCCCGACGAGGCCCTCACGGCAGGTGCGCTGGCCCGCCGCCTTCGCGACTGATCCGGCACAGCCCGGGCGGCCCGCGGGTCAGCCGCGACCGGCAAACGGCATCTTCGTGGCCATCACCGTGTGGAACATGACATTGGCCTCCAGCGGCAGGCTGGCCATGTGAACGACGGATTGGCCCACGATGGCCACGTCCATCAAGGGCTCCACGGCGATGTCGCCGTTGGCCTGCGGAATGCCCCGCGCCATCGGTGCGGCCAGGTCGGTGGCGGCATTGCCGATGTCGATCTGCCCGACGGCGATGTCGTACTTGCGGCCGTCCAGCGACGCGGATTTGGTCAGCCCGGTGACGGCATGTTTGGTCGCGGTGTAGGCGATGGAATTCGGACGCGGCGTGGTCGCGGAAATCGAGCCATTGTTGATGATGCGCCCGCCCCGGGGCGTCTGCGCCTTCATGGCGCGGAAGGCCGATTGGATGCAATAGAACATCCCGCTCAGGTTGGTGTCGACCACCTGCCGCCAGTGCTCGATGGGCAGGTCCTCCAATGGCACGCCGGGCGCAAACACGCCCGCGTTGTTGAACAGCAGGTCCACGCGGCCCCAGGTACGGAGCACGGTGTCAAACAGGTGCTGAACCGCGGCCGGATCGGCCACATCGGTGGGCACGACCAGCGTGCGTGCCAACGCGCCCGATTGCTCCGCCACGGCCCGCAGGGCCTCCTGGCGGCGCCCCGCCAGGGCCACGTGCCAGCCCGCGTCGAGCAACGCAAGGGCCACGACTTTGCCAATGCCGCTTCCGGCGCCCGTCACGATCGCCGTCTTGGGGGATGTACTCATCCTCTGAACTCCTGAACAGATTGCAGGCGGCATCGACGAAAACCGTCAGCGCCGGGGTTTTCTTGCTTTGGGGTTGCCCTTGCTGGCTGCTTCGCGGTTGCCACCGGCGTTCCTGCCCTTGGACGATGCGCCCGCCTTGCGATCGGTGGCTGACGCACTGCGGTCGCCGCGCTTGGCCGCGCCGCGACCGCCCGCATCGGGTGCAGTCTGCGGCGCACCCTTGTCGCGCTCGCGCGAGGGGCGAGCCGACACCGGCTCGCCGTCGTGCACGAGGCGGAAGTCGATCTTGCGTCCGTCCAGGTCGACCCGGCTGACCTGCACCCGCACCCGCGTGCCGATCGCGTAGCGCATGCCACTGCGCTCGCCCCGCAGCTCCTGCCGCGCTTCGTCGAAGCGGAAGTACTCGCCCCCGAGTTCGGTGATATGCACCATGCCTTCCACGTACAGCTCATCGAGCGTGACGAAGATGCCAAAGCTGGCCGCTGACGTGACCACGCCGCTGTACTCCTCGCCCAGGTGCTCGCGCATGTACTTGCACTTGAGCCAGGCCTCGACGTCGCGGCTGGCCTCGTCGGCGCGCCGTTCGTTGGCACTGCAGTGCAGACCGGCCGCCTGCCAGGCCAGTTGGTCGGATGTCAGCTTCCTCGGTTTCTGGTCCGGTTCGCTGACCTTGCCAGCCAAGCCTTTCTGCAATCGCTTGGCCAATTTGGCGTGGGCCTCGCCGGGTGTTGGCAATTCCGGCAACTGGTAGCGCCGTTTGGCCAGGATGGCCTTGATCACGCGGTGCACCAGCAAGTCGGGATAACGGCGGATCGGACTGGTGAAATGCGTGTACGCCTCGTAGGCCAACCCGAAATGCCCGCTGTTGACCGGGGTGTAGATCGCTTGCTGCATGGAGCGCAGCAGCATGGAGTGGATCTGCTGCGCGTCGGGCCGCTCCTTCGTAGCCTGGGCGATCTTCTGGAATTCACCGGGCTTGGGGTCGTCACTGAGCGTCACGCCCACGCCGATCGCCTTGAGGTAGTTGCGCAGGATCTCTTTCTTCTCCGGCGTCGGCCCCTCGTGCACCCGGAACAGGCCCGGGTGTTTGCCTTGCGCAATGAAGTCGGCACTGCAGACGTTCGCCGCCAGCATGGCTTCTTCGATCAGGCGGTGCGCCTCGTTGCGCGTGCGCGGAATGATCTTCTCGATGCGCCCGCTCTCGTCGCAGACGATCTGGGTCTCGGTGGTCTCGAAATCCACCGCGCCACGCACAGTGCGCGCTGCGAGCAGCGCACGGTAGACATCGTGCAGATTCAGCAAGTCGTTGACCCGTTCCTGGCGCCGCATGGCTTCGGGACCCCGCGTGTTGGCCAGGATCGCGGCCACCTCGGTGTAGGTGAAACGGGCATGGCTGAACATGACCGCCGGATAGAACTGGTAGGCGTGGACCTCGCCGGCCGCATTGACCAGCATGTCGCAGACCATGCAAAGCCGCTCCACTTCCGGGTTCAGGGAACACAGCCCGTTCGACAGCTTCTCGGGCAGCATCGGAATGACGCGACGCGGGAAGTAGACCGAGGTGGCCCGGTCATACGCATCCACATCGATGGCGCTTCCTGTCTCCACGTAATGGCTGACGTCCGCGATCGCCACCAGCAGCCGCCAGCCTTTGGCCCGCCCGACGCGGGCCGGCTCGCAATAGACGGCGTCGTCAAAATCGCGCGCGTCTTCGCCGTCGATCGTGACCAGGGGAATGTCGGTCAGGTCCACGCGGTGCTTCTTGTCCTGGGGACGTACCTTGTCCGGCAGTGTCCGCGCCTGGGCAATGCAGGCATCCGAGAACTCGTACGGCACGCTGTATTTGCGGACCGCAATCTCGATCTCCATGCCGGGATCGTCGATCTCGCCCAGCACCTCCTTGACCCGGCCCACGGGCTGCCCGAACAGGGCGGGCGGCTCGGTCAGTTCGACCACCACCACCTGCCCCGGCTTGCCGGCGCCGGTGGCGGACTTGGGAATCATCACATCCTGGCCGTAGCGCTTGTCTTCGGGGGCCACGATCCAGATGCCGCTCTCGTGCAGCAGGCGCCCAATGATGGGATGAGCAGGGCGTTCGACGATCTCCAGCACGCGACCTTCCGGGCGCCCCTTGCGATCCTGCCGGGCGATCCGCACGCGGACCTGATCCTTGTGCAGCACGGCGCGCATCTCGTTTGGCGGCAGGTAGATGTCGGCGCCGCCGTCGTCGCGGATCAGGAAGCCGTGTCCGTCGCGATGTCCTTGAACGGTTCCTTCGATTTCATCCAGCAGACCGCTGGTGGTGTCGGTATTTTTGATATATAATCCTATCTTTCCTGAAATGCCCAGGTGGCGGAATTGGTAGACGCACTAGTTTCAGGTACTAGCGAGTAACTTCGTGGGGGTTCGAGTCCCTTCCTGGGCACCAAGTTTAAACAAGCCAGTGATGGCTGGTACCAGAAAAGCCGCTGACCCTTCAGCGGCTTTTTTGTTTCTGAATCCCGCTGCCCGGTAGCGGCACTTCGGCTGCTTGCCTGCCTTGCAGGCGATCCGGCGCAGGCGCATCCGTGTGCTCACAGTCACACCGGCAAGGCCACGAGATCGTGTCCCTGCGTTCCCACGATCCGTGCGCGGGTGAACGCCCCGACCTTGAGCGTCTTGCTGACCTTCTCCGGCGCCAACAGATGCACGACCCCGTCAATCTCGGGTGCATCGGCATAGCTGCGCCCCACCCCGCCCTTGCGACCCAGGCCCGGCGCAGAATCGACCAGCACCTGCATCGTCGCGCCCACCCGTTCATGCAGTTTGCGGATGGAAATCGCTTCCGCAACGGCCATGAAGCGCGCACGGCGCTCTTCGCGCACAGGCTCCGGCAGCATGCCGTCGAGATCGTTGGCCGCTGCGCCTTGAACCGGGCTGTAGGCAAAACAACCCGCGCGATCGATCCCGGCTTCGCCCATGAAATCGAGCAGATGCTGGAACTCCGACTCGGTTTCACCGGGAAAACCGGCGATGAAGGTGCTGCGGATGACAAGTTCAGGACACATCTCGCGCCAGCGCTGGATACGCTCCAGATTGCGCTCGCCGCTGGCGGGGCGTTTCATGCGCCGCAGCACGTCGGGATGGCTGTGCTGGAACGGGACATCCAGGTACGGCAGGACCTTTCCGGTCGCCATGAGGGGAATGATGTCGTCCACGCTCGGATACGGATAGACGTAGTGCAGCCTCACCCAGGCCCCGTGGACCTCGGCAATGTCGCCCAGGGCCTGCACCAGTTCAAGCATCCGCGTCTTGACCGGCTTGCCGTCCCAGAATCCGGTTCGGTATCGCACATCGACGCCATAGGCCGACGTGTCCTGGCTGATGATCAGCAGTTCCTTCACGCCGCCTTCGAACAAGGCCCTGGCCTCCTTCAGCACATCGCCGACAGGACGGCTCACCAGATCGCCGCGCATGGAGGGAATGATGCAGAACGTACAGCGGTGGTTGCAGCCTTCACTGATCTTCAGATAAGCATAGTGGCGAGGGGTCAGCTTGAGCCCGGCCGTGCCAAAACTGTTGGGCACGAGGTCCATGAATGGATCGTGCGGCCGCGGCAGATTTGCATGTACCGCGTCCATCACTTCCTGCGTCGCGTGCGGGCCGGTCACCGCCAGCACACTCGGATGCATCTGCCGCACCAGATTGCCGCCGGCGTCGCCGGTTTTGGCGCCCAGGCAGCCGGTCACGATGACGCGCCCGTTTTCTGCAAGGGCTTCACCGATGGTGTCCAGGCTCTCCTTGACCGCATCGTCGATGAAGCCGCAGGTATTGACGATCACGAGGTCGGCACCCTCGAAGGTCTTGGAGGTCTGGTAGCCCTCGGCGCTGAGCTGGGTCAGGATGAGTTCGGAGTCCGTCAGGGCCTTCGGGCAACCCAGGCTCACAAAACCGATCCGGGGCGCAACTCCGGCCGGGGACACGGTGGTGGCTGCAGCAGTGAATGCGTCGTTCATGCCTGCATTGTCCCAGTTCCGGACTGGCTTAACGCTTTAATCCGAACGCTCCAAACATCTGCTCCGCCTGTTTCTGCATTTGCTCGAACATCCCGCGGGACTGGTCCGCGTAGTTGCCCATCATGCCTTGCAGCATGGGCGACTGCAGGCTCATGAACTTGGTCAGCATTTCGGGCGAGAGACCCTTGGATTGTTCGGCCAACCGGGCCTGCATCTCGGTGAAGGCCTCGATGTTCTTCTCGAGATAAGAACCCATGAAACCTTGCATGGCGTGGCCGTAGAAACGGATGATGTTGGCGAGCACGGCCTCGGTGAACATGGGCGCACCGCCCGATTCTTCTTCAAGAATGATCTGCAACAGGATGCTGCGGGTCAGATCGTCATTGGTCTTTGCGTCGCGCACCACGAACGCCTCGCCCGACATCACCAGATCCTTGACCTCCGCCAACGTGATGTAGGTCGACGTTTCGGTGTCATACAGCCGGCGGTTGGGATACTTCTTGATGACGCGCAGCGAGGGCTGTCCACTGGCTGCTGATTTGGGTGACACTGAAAGACTCCTCGGTCGGCTCGCGGGATGGTGGGTGCGTGGTCGCATACTGCACCGCAACACATTCTATGAAAGAGCCAAAGACAAAACGCCCAAGGTTTACCCTGAGCGTCTGTTGTGTGCGAAAAGGAAATTGGTAGGCGCGATTGGACTCGAACCAACGACCCCCACCATGTCAAGGTGGTGCTCTAACCAGCTGAGCTACGCGCCTAAGTTTGTCCGAGACCGCAAGTATAGCAGGAAAGAATGATGCAGCCAGGCCGCGCCGATCTTTTTTCCCTTCACCGAACGAATGGCCTGGCGGCCATCATCGCCGGCGCGCCGAGCGCACGTTCGGCACTTCGCGAACCACGCCCAGCACCTTGGCAAGCTTCGCCGAGTCCTGCACCTCGACCGTGAAGGTCATCCACGCGGTGCCCTTGACCGACTGGGTCTGGACCCCGATCACATTCATCTTCTCCTTGGCAAACACCTCGGAGATGTCGCGCAGCAGCCCCTGCCGGTCGGCGGCCTCGACCGCCACATCCACCGGATAGACGGCAAGTTCGGCACCGCTCGACGTGCCCCATTCGACCGGAATCACGCGCTCCGCATGGCGTGCCGCGAACTCCCTGAAATTGCTGCAGTCGGCCCGGTGCACGCTCACACCCTTGCCCCGCGAGACAAAGCCGCCGATCACATCCGGCGGCGCCGGCTTGCAGCACCTGGCGAGCTGGGTCATCAGCGAATCGACGCCCACCACCAGCACGCCGCCCTTCGGCGTCTTCTCGCCATGGCGAGACTTTTTCAGCAGCAGATAGTCGTCTGGCGCCAGCACCGGTGCCGGCGGCCGCAGCAAGGTCTCGATCGTGCGCAGGGAAAACTCATCCTTGCCGACCACCTCGAACAGCGCATCTGCCGACTTGAAGCCCAGCTGGGTCGCCAGGTCCTCCAGCTTGAAGGCAGTCTTGCCCTCGCGCTGCAGCAGCTTCTCGACGGCCTCACGACCTCGGGCCACGGTCTCGTGCAGGACCTGGGCGTTGAACCAGGCGCGCACCTTGGCGCGGGCCCTGTGGCTGACGAGATAGCCCAGCTCCGCGTTCAGCCAGTCGCGCGACGGGCCGCCTTCGCGAACCGTGGTGATCTCAACGGTCTGGCCGTTTTGCAGCGGAGTGTTCAGCGAGACCATCGCCCCATCGACTCGCGCGCCTCGGCAGCGATGGCCCAGGTTGGTGTGAACCGTGTACGCAAAATCCACGGGTGTGGCCCCCTTGGGCAGCTCCACCACTGCGGCATCCGGCGTCAGCACGTAGATGCGATCGTCAAACAGGCCCTTGTCCTGCACCGAACCGGACAGGTCGCGCTCCCAGGCCAGCAGCTGGCGCAGGACCGCGATCTTGGCGTCGTATTCACCCGCGGCGGTCACGCCCGCGTAGCCCTTGGTGCCGGCCTCCTTGTAGGCCCAGTGCGCCGCCACGCCGTGCTCGGCATGGTCGTGCATCGCCCGCGTGCGGATCTGCACCTCGACCGGCTTGCCGGCCGCATCGCGCACCACCGTGTGCAGCGACTGGTACCCGTTGGGCTTGGGGCGCGCAATGTAGTCATCGAACTCGTTGATGACCGGCGTGAAGCGCGAATGCACCCAGCTCAGCGCCGCGTAACAGTCAGGAATGGTCGGCACCACCACCCGCAGCGCCCGGATGTCGAACACGCGGTCAAAGTCGAGCGCCTTGCCACGCATCTTGCGCACGATGCTGTAGATGTGCTTCGGCCGGCCCTGGACCGTTGCGCGAATACCCTGCCCTTGCAGCTCAGCGGCCAAGCCCTCCCGCAATCGCTCCACACCGCTCTCGCGTTCGGCGCGCTTTTCGTCGAGCAGGCGCGCCACCTGCCGGTACGTTTCGGGCTCGAGAAAGCGAAAGGCGAGATCTTCCATTTCCCACTTGATCTGCCAGATGCCCAGCCGATTGGCCAGCGGCGCAAACACCTGCAGGGATTCGCGCGCCAGTACCGGCGACACCGTCTGGCGGCTGGCAGCGTGATAACGCAGCGTCTGCAGGCGCGAGGCCAGCCGCAGCATCACCACCCGCAGATCGCGGCTGAAGGCCAGCAACATCTTGCGCACGTTCTCGGTCTGCAGCTTCGGATCGTCGACCAGCTGAGCATCGCTCTGCGCTTCCCGGGAAAGGCGCTGGACGCGCACCAGCTTGGCGGTCTCCACCGCCAGGCTGGCAAAGCTCTCGCCAAACGCCTTCGTGATCACTTCCAGCGGATGATTGAGATGTTCCCCCGCATACACCAGGTAGCTGGCCGCCTGCATGGCCTGCGAGCCGCCGATGGACCGCAGAATGGCGGCCACCGCATCGGCATGAGCCATCATGCTCTCGCCGGAATCCAGCGCCTCGTGCGCGATCAATGGCTCCGCAAAACTGCGCGCGCGTGCCAAGGCATCTGCGGATTCCGCCAGCGCGCCGGCCGTCGCCGCCAGCACCTGAGGCAGGGACCGTTGTGCGGACGCCTGACCAAGGGTCGACGGCGGGATTTGCACCGCGGGAATCTTCATGGCCAAACCCGCACTCAAGGATTCAGAAGGAACGAAGCGACCACGTCGATCTGCTCCTGCGCGATGAGCGTGGGCGCATGCCCGACCCCTTCGATCTCCACGAGCCGGGCCTTGGGGCCGCGCCTTGTCATGGCCTCGGCGGTCTGCCGCGACAGCAGATCGGACAGCGCGCCGCGCAGCAGCAGGGTCTCGGACGGCACCGCATCGTAGAGCTGCCAGAGCACCGCCTCGCCTTGCTGCGCCGCTTGCTGCGTCACGGTCCTCAGTGGCACGGCGATGGCGGGGTCGTAGTGAAGCGTGAACCCGCCATCGGGGCTGGGGCGCACCATGGCCTGCGAAAGCGCAAGCCACTGCTCGGGCGTGTGCGGGCCAAAGGTCGTGGACACCAGCCACATCGCATCCGCAGCCTGCTGCACCGAATCGAAATGGCCGACCTGGCCGATGTACTCGCCAATGCGCAGCAACGCCCGCCACTCGATCACCGGCCCCACGTCGTTGAGCACGAGACGACGAACCGGTGCCGGCCGCGGCAGGTCCGGCTGGCCCGCCAGCAGGAGTCCGATCAGCCCGCCCATGCTGGTTCCCACCCAGTCCAGGTTGCCGATCGGCGCCTGTTGATGCAGCTCTGCCAGAAGTGCCAGCATGTCGCCCACGTAGGTCGGTATCTGGTAGCCCATCGGATCTTTCAGCCAGTCGCTGCGCCCGCGCCCGACCACGTCAGGGCAGACCACGCGAATCGGGCCGTCGGCACGGGCCACCAGCTCTCGTGCCAGCGTGTCGAAATCGCGACCCTGGCGCGCAAGTCCGTGTCCGCAAACCAGCAGATGCGGCGCTGAAGCCTGGCCCCACTGCCAGTAAGCCATGCGGTGGCCGCCCGCCGCATCGGGGCACAGTACGTAATTCAGCGTAGGTTCAGTCATGGTGAAATGCGGGTTCCAGATTCGCTCGTCTGCATCGTAATTCAATTGGAGATCACATCATGCTGAAAGGCAAAACCGCCCTCGTTACCGGCTCCACCAGCGGCATCGGCCTGGGGATTGCAAAGGCGCTGGCGCGCCAGGGCGCGAACATCGTGCTCAACGGCTTTGGCGATAACCAGGGTCCGCGCGCCGAGATTGCCGCGTTGGGCGTCAAGGTGGGGTACCACGGCGCCGACATGAGCAAGCCGGGGGAGATCGAGGCCATGATGGCCTACGCCGCCGCCGAATTCGGCCGCGTCGACATTCTGGTCAACAACGCCGGCATTCAGCATGTTGCTCGCATCGAGGATTTTCCCGTCGAGCGCTGGGATGCCATCATCGCGATCAACTTGAGCAGCGCCTTCCATGCCACGCGCCTGGCGCTGCCCGCCATGCGCCAGGCCGATTGGGGCCGCATCATCAACGTGGCCTCGGTGCACGGCCTCGTGGCCTCGGCCGAGAAGTCCGCCTACGTGGCCGCCAAGCACGGCATTGTCGGACTGACCAAGGTGACGGCGCTCGAAAACGCCACCACCGGGGTCACCTGCAATGCGATCTGTCCCGGCTGGGTGCTGACGCCGCTCGTTCAGAAACAGGTGGATGCGAAGGCCGCCGCGCTGGGCATCAGCAATGACGAGGCGAAAAAGGTCCTGCTGGGCGAGAAAGAGCCCTCGATGCAGTTCACCACGCCCGATGAGCTGGGCGAACTGGCCGTCTTCTTCTGCTCGAGCGCCGGCAACAACGTGCGCGGCGTCGCCTGGACCATGGACGGCGGCTGGATCGCGCAATAAGCCGGGGTCAGTTCGCTACGTAAACAATAGCTGACAACGACCATTCCGCGCTGGGAAAGGCTTGGAAAGGCTGGCTTTTGGCCCTCAGCGCATCTGGATCGAGCCGGATACCGTCACCTGCACCGTGCTGCGCCCCGCCTCGACCGGAACGGGCGCGTCGGACGCCGCCTTGGCTTCCATGGCCATCATGCGCGGTCGCGGGAAGCCCCCCTGATCGTTGCTGTTCACGGCAATTTCACGCAGGGTGTAGGCGGAAAAGCCAAAACCCCGCGCCACATCAGCGGCCCGGGCCTTGAACCGGTTGATGGCCAGGGCCTGCGCCTCGCCTTCCACCCGCTCCCGTTGTTCGCGGCTGAGGCTGAATGACGTCTGCGCCACGGCCATGCCCTGGATCTTGCCCGCCGTGGTGCTGATCCGTGTGAAGTCCCGGCCTTCGAGCACCAGTTCGGCCGAGCCCACCCAGTTGCTGATCTTGCCCTCGCGCCCGTAGCGCGGATACAGGCTGAACTGGCCGGTGCGCACATCCAGCTGGCCGGGCAAGGCTGCTTTCCTGGCCTCGGCCAGTGCCGCGTCCAGCGCTGTTTTCAGCTGGGTCTGCACGGTCGTTGGATCCGAACCCTCGCGCGTGGTGTTCAAGGTCATCGCCAGCATGTCCTGCACCACTTCGACCGCTCCGCTGGCGGAGAGTTGAGCGACGTTCTGGGGTGGCGCCACGGCCGTGCCCTGGGCTTGCAGCATGCCGGCGCAGGACATCAGAGCGATCGAGACATACAGGCGCGTGAAGAGTTTCATGACTAATTCAAGGTTGGATAAGGGAAGGAACTGGCGGAATGGGCAAGAAGAGATCACCCGGGCGGTGATCCTTTCACCCTCGGTTCCATGCAGTTTGACTGCAGCGATGCTGGCGGCGCCATCATATTTGTAACAGTGTGAAAAGGCGAGCACCAAACCGGGTCTGGCTGACGCCAACTCGCACAGAATCGGCTCTGTTACAAATTCAGACCCACACCATGAATGCCCATACCGCCCGCACCGACAAGATCCTGGTCGTCGACGACGACGCACGCATCCGGGATCTGCTCCGTCGCTACCTCACGCAGGAAGGATTCGAAGTCATGGTGGCCGAAGACGGCAAGGCCCTGAGCCGCATCCTCCTGCGCGAGACGGTCGATCTGATCGTGCTGGATCTGATGATGCCGGGCGAAGACGGGCTGTCCATCTGCCGGCGACTGCGCGCCGCCAACGACCGCACGCCCATCATCATGCTGACCGCCAAGGGCGAGGATGTCGACCGCATCGTCGGGCTGGAAGTCGGCGCCGATGACTACCTTGGCAAGCCGTTCAACCCGCGTGAACTGCTGGCGCGGATCCACGCCGTCCTGCGGCGCAGGCCGTCGCCGGAGGCGCCAGGTGCGCCCTCCAGCGAGAGCGAAGTCCTGGTTTTCGGCCCGTTCACCTTCGACCTGGGCGCGCGACTGCTGCGCCGCAACGGTGAAGAGCTGCCGCTGACCACCGGCGAGTTTGCGATGCTCAAGGCGTTGGCGCGCCATCCGCGCCAGCCGCTGTCTCGTGAAAAACTGGCCCAGCTCGCGCGCGGCCGGGAGTTCGAGCCGTTTGACCGCAGCCTCGACGTCCAGGTCTCGCGCCTGCGCAAGCTCATCGAGCAGGATCCGGCGGCGCCGCGCTACATCCAGACCGTCTGGGGGGTGGGCTACGTATTCGTGCCGGATGGCGCGGGCTGAACCGGGCACGGCCTTGTTCACGCTGAAACGAAAGACGGCACGTCCAGCATCCGCAGCACGAGCGGACGGGCATTCCGGGGCGATTCCGCTGGAGACGGCGCCAGCGCCACTGGAGTCGCGCCCGCGCATCGGGCTGAACCTCTTCTGGCGCACCTTTTTCATGCTGGCGCTGCTGCTGGTGGGTAGCACGGTGGCGTGGTTGCAGACCTTCCGGGCGCTCGAATACGAACCCCGCGCCATCCTGGCCGCGCAGCAGGTGGCCTCGTTGGTCAACCTCAGCCGCGCCGCGCTGATCCACTCGGACGCCATCGCGCGGGTATCCCTGATCAAGACGCTGGCGGACCAGGAGGCACTGCGCATCCTGCCGCGCGAGCCCGGCGACCGTTGGGACCCATTCACCCAGAACGACCTGGACCAGCGCATCAGCGACGAGCTGGCGCGCCGCCTCGGGCCCGGCACCGTGGTGGCCAGCCGGGTCAACGGCACGGAGGGGCTTTGGGTCGGATTCCTGATCGAGAGGGACAGCTACTGGCTGCAGGTGGACCGCTCACGCGTCAGCCCGCTCGGCAGCAAGACCTGGATGATCTGGCTGGTGGTGGCCGCGGCCCTGTCGCTGACCGGCGCGGCCTTCATCGCTCGGCTGATCAACCAGCCGCTGAAGCAGCTGTCTTTCGCGGCCAGCCGGGTGCGCGGCGGGGACTTCGACGCCAGCCACCTTGACGAACAGGTTGCCACCAGCGAGATCCGCGAGGTCAACATCGGCTTCAACCGCATGGCCGAGCAGTTGGCCAAGATCGAGCAGGACCGCGCGGTGATGCTGGCCGGCATCTCGCATGACCTGCGCACGCCGCTCGCGCGCCTGCGGCTGGAGACCGAGATGAGTGTGGCTGACGAGGAAGCGCGAGAGCACATGGTGGCTGACATCGCGCAGCTCGACGCCATCATCGACAAGTTCCTCGAATACGCCCGTCCCGGACTGGCGGCACTGACCGCCGTCTCTCTGGCCGAGGTGGTGGAGGCCTGCGCCTACCCGTTCCGGCACGCGGACGATATCATCGTGCGCACCGACGTGCACCCGCAGCTGCGCGTGATGGCCGACGAGGTGGAGCTGGCACGCGTGCTGTCCAACCTGCTGGAGAACGCCCGGCGCTACGGCAAGTCGCCGCAGACGGGGGTGGCGGTGGTGGAAATCGCCGCGCGCCAGCGCGAGGACTGGGTGCTGATCAAGGTGCGCGACCACGGTATCGGCGTGTCCCCGGAGGCGTTGGACAAGCTGACCAAGCCCTTCTTCCGCGGCGACGCGGCCCGCACCGCGGCCACCGGCGCCGGCCTCGGGCTGTCGATCGTCGACAAGACGGTGCAGCGCATGGGCGGCAGTTTCGCGCTGGCCAACAGCAGTTCGGGCGGTCTGGCGGCGCACATCAAGCTGCAAGCCGCCAAATAGCCGTCAGCAAGGGAAATTCGGCACTTTATTGGCAGATACCCAGCGTCAGGTGGTCGTATTATGCTATCGATAAATGAGCGAAATGGCGTGCGCCTCGATGCTCTGGCCCTGCCCCACCGGCCCCAGTTTTTCAGCGGTCTTGGCCTTCACGTTGACCTGCCCGGGCTCGATGCCCAGGGCCCGGGCAATGGCGTCGCGCATGGCCTCGCGGTACGGCGCCATCCGGGGTGCCTGGGCCACGACGGTGCAATCGATATTGCCGACCTGCCACCCCTCCTGGCGCACCCGCCGGACGGCCTCGGCAAGCAGGCGCAACGAGTCGGCACCCCGGAAAACCGGGTCGGTATCGGGGAAATGCGCGCCGATGTCGCCCAGCGCGGCCGCCCCCAGCAGCGCGTCGGTGATGGCGTGCAGCAGCACGTCGGCATCGGAGTGGCCGAGCAGGCCCACGGGATGCGGGATGGTGACCCCGCCGATGACCAGCGGGCGGCCCGGCACCAGAGCGTGGACGTCCCAGCCCTCGCCGATACGGAAATTGATGGGTGTGTTCATGCGGCTCGGTTATTCAGGATGGCTTCGGCCAGGGCAAAGTCCTCAGGATAGGTCACCTTGAAGTTGTGCGCGCTGCCGCGCACGAGCATCGGCTGGTGGCCCAGGACTTCCATGGCACTGGATTCATCCGTGATGCCAGCTCCGGCAACGGCAAGGGCGCGACGCAGGGCCACCGACAGTGCGCCCACGCGGAACATCTGGGGCGTCTGGGCCAGCCACTTGTCGGCCCGATCCACCGTGCCGGACACGCGCTCGCCCTGCGCGTTCTTGAGCGTGTCCGCCAGTGGCAGCGCCAGCAGCCCGCCGACCGCATCGCCTTGGCAGGCGTCGATCAAGGCATTGATCTGCGCCGGTGTCACGAGGCAGCGCGCCGCATCGTGCACCAGCACCCAGTCCTGCGCTCGAACGCCGTGGGCCAGAAGATGCTCCAGGCCGTTCAGCACGCTTTCGGCACGGGTGGCGCCGCCACAGGGCACCACCACCGTGCGCTGGTCATCGACGTTCAGGACGCTGTCGCTCGGCGCCACGACCACCAGGCAGCCGGTCAGCCGCGCCACGCCACTGAAAGCGGCCAGCGTATGCAGCACCATGGGCTGTCCGGCGATCACCTGGTATTGCTTGGGCTGGGCGGTGCCGGCGCGCGAGCCGCTGCCGGCGCACGGAATCAGGGCGAACAGGCGGACGGCGTCGGCAGGCGACGTGGAATGGAGCGGTTCGGTCATGAGCGGGTACCCATTCTAGAATCGACATCCTTACAGAACACCTGCACCCCCCGCCAATCCCGGCCGGGGGGTGCTTGGCTTTTTCGGTTTCCATGGACCTACCCAAACTTGTGCCCGGCAGGCGCTACACCCTGCCCCGCCCGGCCGGCTCGGCCGATTCCCTGCTGCTGGCGCAGCTGGCCACCCGCGAAAAGGCGGCCCGTCGACTGACGGCCATCATCACCGCCGACGCCACCGACGCGCAGCGCCTCATCGACGAAATGGCCTTTTTTGCGCCGGACCTGCGCTGCGCGCTGTTTCCGGACTGGGAGACCCTGCCCTATGACACCTTCTCGCCGCACCAGGACCTGATCAGCGAGCGCCTGGCCACGCTGTGGCGCATCCAGCAGCGCGACAAAGAGACAGGCGCTGACGTGGTGGTCGTGCCGGCCACCACGGCCCTGTACCGGCTGGCGCCACCCGCCTTCCTGGCGGGCTACACCTTTCACTTCAAGGTCAAGCAGAAGCTCGACGAGGCCCGGCTCAAGGGCCAGCTGACCCTGGCCGGCTACAGCCACGTCACTCAGGTGGTAAGCCCCGGCGAGTACGCGGTGCGCGGCGGGCTGATCGACCTGTTCCCCATGGGCAGTGCCGTGCCCTACCGCGTGGACCTGTTCGACGACGAGATCGACAGCATTCGCACCTTCGACCCCGACAGCCAGCGCAGCCTGTACCCGGTGCCCGAGGTCCGCCTGCTGCCCGGCCGCGAGTTCCCTATGGACGACGGCGCGCGGGCCAAGTTCCGCAGCCGCTGGCGCGAGCTGCTTGAAGGCGACCCCACCAAGAGCCGCATCTACAAGGACATCGGCAACGGCGTGGCCACGGCCGGCATCGAGTACTACCTGCCGCTGTTCTTCGACGACACCGCCACCGTCTTCGACTACCTCGGTGCCGACGCCACGGTGGTGCTGCACGGCGACCTGGAGCCGGCGTTCCAGCACTTCTGGCAGGACACCAAGGAGCGCTACCGTCTCGTGCAGGGCGACCCCGAACGCCCGGTGTTGGCGCCCGAGGCGCTGTTCCTGGGCATCGAGCCCTTCTACGCCCGCGCCAACGAACACGCCCAGCTCGCCATCCGTCCGTCTGCCCCCACGCTCCCCGCTGCGCGTGGTTCGCTGCCCCCCGAGGGGGCGCTCGCAGGCTTGGGGCGGCCCGGCGCCGGCTCGGGCGTCAACGACGTCGAGGACAGTGCCTATTTCCAGAAGCTCGGCGACCTCACCGTCGTGCGCGGCGCCGACGAGCCGCTGGCCCGGCTGCAGGCCCACCTGCGCGCCACGCCGAACCGGGTGCTGCTGCTGGCCGAAAGTGATGGCCGCCGCGAGAGCCTGCTCGATTTCCTGCGCGCCAGCGGCGTCAACCCGCCGGCCTTCGACTCGCTGGCCGAATTCCAGGCCAGCAGCGAACCCGTCGGCATTGCCACCGCCGCGCTGACCGCCGGCTTCGCCTGGCTGGAAGACGGCCTGGATCTCGTCACCGAGACCGAACTCTTCGCCGCCGGCCCCACCGCGCGCCGACGCAAGAAGCAGGAACAGGTCAGCGACGTCGAGGCCCTGATCAAGGACCTGGCCGAGCTGAACGTCGGCGACCCGGTGGTGCATGCCGCCCACGGCATCGGCCGCTACCGGGGCCTGATCAATCTGGACCTGGGCGAGAAGGACGCGAACGGCGAACCTGCACTGCAGGAGTTCCTGCACCTCGAATACGCCGACAAGGCCGTGCTGTACGTGCCGGTCAGCCAGCTGCAGCAGATCAGCCGCTACACAGGCGTCAGCGCCGACGAGGCGCCGCTGCACAAGCTCGGCAGCGGTCAGTGGGAAAAAGCCCGGCGCAAGGCCGCCGAGCAGGTGCGCGACGCCGCCGCCGAGCTGCTGAACATCTACGCCCGCCGCGCCGCCCGCGAAGGCCATGCCTTCCGCTACTCGCCGCACGACTACGAGGCCTTTGCCGCCGATTTCGGTTTCGAGGAAACCGCCGACCAGAACGCCGCCATCCACGCCGTGATCCAGGACATGATCAGCCCGCGCCCGATGGACCGCCTGGTCTGCGGCGACGTCGGCTTCGGCAAGACCGAGGTGGCCCTGCGCGCCGCCTTCGTAGCCGTCACCGGCGGCAAGCAGGTGGCGCTGCTGGCACCCACCACCCTGCTGGCCGAGCAGCACTACCAGACGCTGGTGGACCGCTTCTCGAAGTGGCCGGTCAAGGTGGCCGAGGTGTCGCGCTTTCGCTCCGGCAAGGAGGTCAACGCGGCGCTCAAAGGCCTGGCCGACGGCAGCGTGGACATCGTGGTCGGCACGCACAAGCTGCTGAGCGAATCCACCCACTTCAAGAACCTGGGCCTGCTCATCATCGACGAGGAACACCGCTTTGGCGTGCGCCACAAGGAGCAGATGAAAGCCCTGCGCGCCGAAGTGGACGTGCTCACGCTGACCGCCACGCCGATTCCCCGCACGCTGGGCATGGCGCTGGAGGGCCTGCGTGACCTGAGCGTCATCGCCACGGCGCCGCAGCGTCGCCTGGCGATCAAGACCTTCGTGCGCAACGAGGGCAACGGCGTGATCCGAGAGGCCGTTCTGCGGGAGTTAAAGCGCGGCGGGCAGATCTACTTCCTGCACAACGAGGTGGAGACCATCGAAAACCGGCGCCAGAAACTCGAAGAGATCCTGCCGGAGGCGCGAATCGCCGTGGCCCACGGCCAGATGCCCGAGCGCGAGCTCGAGCGCGTGATGCGCGACTTCGTGGCCCAGCGCAGCAACCTGCTGTTGTGCTCCACCATCATCGAGACCGGCATTGACGTGCCCACCGCCAACACCATCGTGATGGCCCGCGCCGACAAGTTCGGCCTGGCCCAGCTGCACCAGCTGCGCGGGCGCGTGGGCCGCAGCCACCACCAGGCCTATGCCTACCTGATGGTGCCTGACACCCAGGGCCTGACCAAGCAGGCCCAGCAGCGGCTGGACGCGATCCAGTCGATGGAAGAGCTCGGCTCCGGCTTCTACCTGGCCATGCACGACCTGGAAATTCGCGGCGCCGGCGAGGTGCTGGGCGAGAAACAGAGCGGCAACATGCTCGAAGTGGGCTTCCAGCTCTACAACGAGATGCTGGCCGAGGCCGTGCGCTGCCTGAAGAACGGCAAGGAGCCCGACCTGCTGGCGCCGCTGTCCGTCACCACCGACATCAACCTGCACGCCCCGGCCCTGCTGCCCAACGACTACTGCGGCGACGTGCACCTGCGCCTGTCGTTTTACAAGAAGCTGGCCACGTCGAAGACGGCGGACCAGATCGACGCCCTGCTGGAAGAAATCGTCGACCGCTTCGGCAAGCTGCCGACCCAGGCCCAGACGCTGATCGACGTGCACCGCCTGCGGGTGCTGAGCCAGCCCTACGGCGTGGTGAAGGTGGACGCGGCGCCGGGGGTCATCCACATCACGTTCAAGCCCAACCCGCCGGTCGATTCGATGCGCATCATCGAACTGATCCAGAAGAACCGGCACATCAAGCTGGTTGGCAACGAGAAATTGCGCATCGAGCGCGAACTGCCTTCCGCAGTAGCCCGCGCGCAGATGGTGCGCGATGTGCTGAGATCGCTAGGCACACCCGTGGCGGCCGCGCCGTAGGCGCACACCCGTCTCTCTGCGTGATACATCAACACGGACAGTCAACTTTCATACTGGGATCGATATGGATTTCTCAAACGCATTCAAGCAATACTGGCCGTTTCTGGCGCTGGCGCTCTGGTTTGGCTACAAATGGTGGAACGCCCGAAAAGTCGCCGGCCTGCTGCCCGAACTCAGACAACGCGGCGCCACCCTGGTGGACGTGCGCAGCGCCGGCGAATATGCCAGTGGCCACGCCCCCGGCACCCTGAATATCCCCTTGCAGGAACTGAGCAGCCGGCTGGGCGAAATACCCAAGTCGTCCCCCGTCGTCGTCGGCTGCGCCAGCGGATCGCGCAGCGGCATGGCGAAACTGCTGCTGAAGAAAAACGGTTATCCCGACGTGTACAACATCGGCACCTGGCGGAAGTTTCTGCCCTGAGGAGGCTGTTTCAGCATGCCCGAACGGCATATGCAGGCCCCTCCCACGGCTGAGGCTGGCTAAGAGAGCCTTTCCGAGCCATTTTCAGCATCAAAATGGCATCATCCCAGCACGGAATGGTCATCATGCGCTATTTATTCGGGAGTGATTGTGAGTCCCTGCCGGCAGATTCCAGCGCCATCGCGCCCGCCTCATGCTGTCAAAGGCCCAGAAATCGACGGACGCCACGGCCCCGGACTCTGCTTGGCGCGTCGCTGGCTTGCCAAAGTCGATCCAAATTGACCTTGCCCAGCGAGGACAAATCATCTGAGTCTGCCGGGGGGCCGCCAGGATAGACGACTGGTTAATGCGGTCCTGGGCTGCAATCGGCGAGTCTGGAAACGGTGCTACGCATGGCCTCCCTGCTATGCCGACGGAAAAAGCCAGGACCTTCAGACTGGGGTCCAGGGGATATCCCGTCGCCTATACTGGCCAACCAGATTTGGCGGTCGCCTGAATTGCGTCAGGCCTCACAGTTGGGCACGCCCTTCCGATTCCACACTCCAAGAGCTTCAGTACACCCGAGGAGATGCAGTTGGCCCTTCCAAACTACGTCCACAAGCTCACTGCCAGTTGGGCAGACATGGATTTCAATGCGCACATGGCGAACACGGCCTACCTTAACCGGGCTGTCGACGCTCGCATGGCATTCTTCACCGAGAACGGCTTATCGCTTCCAGAACTCATGCGCCTGCGCATCTCGTGGGTCGTGATGAAGGACGAAGTCGAGTACCGTCGAGAGATCCAGTGGATGGAGGAGATCTCCATCACGGTTGCTCTGGCCGGTCTTGCCCCGGATGGTAGTCGGTTCAAAGTCCGAAACGACTTCCTCCGCGCCGACGGCCAACTGGCAGCCAGAGTGACAAGCACAGGCGGCTTCCTCGATCTGGACGCCAGGAAACTTGTCATCCCGCCGATCGAGGTTCTCACGACCTATCAGGCCATGCCACGAACGGACGACTACGAAGCCTTGCCATCCAGTTTCAAGGCGAAGGCGGGGCTGTAGCAATTCCAAACCCTTCGTTCAAGCGGAGCACCAACGGCGGGCCACCCGGCCCCGGCCTGGCATTCTGCCGTCGTCGCCCGCTTCGCTCGAACGTTGCACTTGCTTGATCGAGTACCCTTTCCAGCTGAACAGATAGAATTTATGGCAAGAATGGCTACATGCCAGCGCCAAATGGTCATTTTCCGCTATCAACTTTGAAGCCACCGCCCATCATGCCCGCCCGCATCGAATTCGCCCCCGGCCTTGTGATCCAGGGTTTCAAGCCCCCGCTGCGCCTGCGCGACTTCAAGCTGATCGCGTTCGACATGGACTCCACGCTGATCAACATCGAGTGCGTGGACGAGATTGCCGATGCCGCCGGGCGCAAGGCGGAGGTGGCGGCCATCACCGAGGCCGCCATGCGCGGCGAGATCACCGACTACAAGGAGAGCCTGCGCCGGCGCGTGGCGCTGCTCAAGGGCGTGACCGAGGCGCACCTGGCCCACGTCTACCGCTCGCGCCTGCAGCTCAACCCTGGCGCGGCCGAGCTGGTGCTGGCCTGCAAGTCGGCCGGGCTGAAGGTGTTGCTGGTCAGCGGCGGCTTCACCTACTTTGCCGAACGCCTGCGCGAGCGCCTGGCGCTGGACTTTGCGCGCAGCAATCGGCTGGAGATCGTGAATGGCGTGCTGACCGGGCGCATGCTGGACCAGAGCTGGGGCGACATCTGCGACGGCGCGATGAAGAAGGAAACCCTGCTGCGCACCTGCAGCCTGATCGGCTGCGACCCCGCGCAGGCGATTGCCATGGGCGATGGCGCCAACGACCTGGAGATGATGGGCGTGGCGGGCCTCTCGGTGGCCTACCGCGCCAAGCCCCGGGTGCGCGCCCAGGCCAAGGTGGCCATCGACATGGGCGGGCTGGACCGGCTGCTCGAAGTGTTCCGGGCATAAAAAAACGCCGCGGATCCGCGGCGTTTTCCGTTGGTGCGCCGCCCGCTCAGGCGGGTTCGGGCACGCTGGGCAGGCCCGACAAGGCCATGGCCAGTTCCTTCTCGTCGTACTGCTCGTCCTTCAACTCGCCGGCAAAGTACTTCTGGTAGGCCGTCATGTCGAAGTGGCCGTGACCGCAGAGGTTGAACAGGATGGTCTCGCTCTTGCCTTCACGCTTGCAGCGCAGGGCTTCCTCGATGGCGCCCTTGACCGCATGGTTGGCCTCGGGCGCGGGCACGATGCCCTCGGAGCGGGCAAACAGCACGCCGGCCTCGAAGCACTGGCCCTGGGTGTAGGCGGTGGCTTCCAGCAGGTTCAGCTCTTTCAGGTGCGACACCAGCGGCGCCATGCCGTGGTAACGCAGGCCGCCGGCGTGGAAGCCCGGCGGGGTGAAGGTGCTGCCCAGCGTGTGCATCTTGGTCAGCGGCGTCATGTGGCCGGTGTCGCCGAAGTCGTAGGCGTACTTGCCGCGCGTGAGCGACGGGCAGGCCGCCGGCTCCACCGCCACGATGCGCGGCTTGGCGCCGCCGCGCAGGCCGTGGCCGATGAACGGGAAGGCGATGCCGGCAAAGTTGGAGCCGCCGCCGGTGCAGCCCACCACCACGTCGGGCCACACGTCGGCCATCTGCATCTGTTCCATGGCTTCCAGGCCGATGATGGTCTGGTGCATCAGCACGTGGTTCAGCACCGAGCCCAGCGCGTACTTGGTGTCTTCGCGCTGCACGGCCAGCTCCACCGCCTCCGAGATGGCAATGCCCAAGCTGCCCGGATGGTCCGGCCGCTGGGCCAGCACGCTGCGGCCGTAGACGGTTTCGGTGGAGGGCGACGGCAGGCAGCGCGCGCCGTAGGTTTCCATGACGGCACGCCGGTACGGCTTCTGGTCGTAGGACACGCGCACCTGGAAAATCAGCACCTCCAGCCCGAAAACGTTGCCGGCAAAGGCCAGCGAGGTGCCCCACTGCCCGGCGCCCGTTTCGGTGGTCAGGCGCTTGACACCGGCCGCGGCGTTGTAAAAGGCCTGCGGCACCGCGGTGTTGGGCTTGTGGCTGCCGGCGGGGCTGACGCCTTCGTATTTGTAGAAGATCTTGGCGGGCGTGCCCAAGGCCTTTTCAAGACGGTGCGCGCGGTAGAGCGGCGCGGGGCGCCAGAGCTTGTAGATGTCACGCACGGGCTCAGGGATTTCAATCTCGCGCTCGGTGCTGACCTCCTGCAGGATCAGCTCCATCGGGAACAGCGGAGCCAGATCGGCCGGCCCGATCGGCTGCAGCGTGCCGGGGTGCAGCACCGCCGGCAGGGGCTTGGGCAGGTCGGCCTGGATGTTGTACCAGAACTTGGGCATCTGGCTTTCGTTCAGCAGGTACTTGGTTTGCATGCTCATGGACGCTTCTCCTGGGTTGATGACGGTGGGCGCGGCGGCGCGAAGGGCCGACAGGCGCTGGACGCAGCAAGTATCCACCCGTTTGGGACCGCCACCGGCCCGGCACGACCCGGGGATTTCCCGAAGGCCGCTCAGCCAGGCGGCAGGGCCGGCGGCAGACCCGGCGAACGCGCGAGCGGGCGCTTCAGCGGGTGCAGTGTCTGCGCGTCCTGGGTGGCCACCAGGTCCGCCAGGGTGGCGCCATCGAGCACCTGCAGATAGGCCTGGAGCGCGGCATCAAGCACGCCCTTGAGGCGGCAATGGCCGTCCAAGCGGCACTGGTTGCTCGCCCCGTCGAAGCATTCCACCATCGTGAAGTCACTTTCGCTCAGGCGCACCACCTCCCCCACCACGATCTCAGCAGCCGGCTTGAGCAGCCGCAGCCCGCCGCCGCGACCCCGGGTCGTCCCGAGCAGGCCGTGGGCTGCGAGCTCTACCACCACCTTGGTCAGGTGGCTGCGCGAGATGCCGTGCGCCTGGGCGATCTCGCTGATCGTGACCGGGTTGGCGCGCCCCTCGCTGGCGGCGCAATACATCAGGACGCGCAAGCTGTAGTCGGTCCATTGGGTCAGGCGCATGGTGGGCAGGATCTCCGGTCAGTGGCAGCGTCGGCATTGGTATGACCCGACCGCGCACAGGGTTAAAGATTCACACGGAATGCATTTTATAGAACAATATATGCATCTTAAATGAATCTTAAAGAAAGCCATGCCATGAACGCACGAATCGAGACCCCGGTCATTGAAGTCCCCTCCGCGCTGGTGGACCAGCCCATTGGCCAGATCGCGGTCGCCCTGCCGGGCGCCACGGCGATCTTCCGTCGTCTGAAGCTGGACTTCTGTTGCGGCGGCCAGATCAGCCTGCGCCAGGCCGCGCTGGACAAGCAGATCGACCTGAGCACGCTGGTCCAGGAGCTGGCCGCGCTGGACCGCAGCGACGATGCGCCGCCCGCCGGCACTTCCCCCGAACTGATCGACCACATCCTGGAGCGTTACCACGCCGTGCACCGCGAGCAACTGCCCGAACTGATCCGCATGGCGCGCCGTGTCGAAGCCGTGCATCGTGACCACCCGGCCGTGCCCACCGGATTGGCGGACTTGCTGGAGCAGGCCCAGGTAGAACTGCTCGACCACATGGAAAAGGAAGAACAGATCATCTTCCCCAACCTGAGGGCCGGCGGCACCGCGATGATTGCCTATCCCATCGGCGTCATGCGCCAGGAGCACACCAGCCACGGCGAAATGCTGGAGCACCTGATGGGGATGACCCAGGACGCCACCCCGCCGGACGGCGCCTGCAACACCTGGCGCGCGCTGTATGCCGGCATCGCCCAGCTGCACGACGACCTGATCAACCACATCCACCTGGAAAACAACGTGCTGTTCCCCCGCTTTGAACCCCAGCCCATGGCCCAGGCCGGTTGTGGTTCGGGCAGCGGTTGCGGGTGCGCGGGCTGAGCTCGAGACACGCCGCGCGCAAAAAAAAGGCCGCCCGTCAAGAGCGGCCTTTTTGCCGGGACCGATCTCGTTGGCGCCGGGTCAGTACGGCATCGCCAGCAGGCGCTCGCGCGCCTCGCGGTACTCGCGCTTGAAGCGGGCGACCATGTCCGCGGTGCTCACCACCTCGGTGATCGCGCCGATGCCCTGGCCGCAGCCCCAGATGTCTTTCCAGGCTTTGGCCGTCTTGCCGCCCTCACCGGTCGAGAAGTTCATCTTGCTCGGATCGCTCACCGGCAGGTTGTCCGGGTCCATGCCGGCATTGCGGATGCTGCCCTTGAGGTAGTTGCCGTGGATGCCGGTGTAGAAGTTGGAGTAGACGATGTCGTCGGAGTCGCTCTCGGTGATCATCTTCTTGTAGCCCTCGACCGCGCGCGCCTCGTGCGTCGCGATGAAAGCCGAGCCGATGTACGCGAAGTCCGCGCCCATGGCCTGTGCGGCCAGGATGGCGCCGCCGCTGGCGATCGAGCCCGACAGCGCCAGCGGGCCGTCGAACCACTGACGCACCTCCTGCACCATGGCAAACGGGCTCTTCACGCTGGCATGGCCGCCCGCCCCTGCTGCCACCACGATCAGGCCGTCGGCGCCTTTCTCGATGGCCTTGTGGGCAAACACGTTGTTGATGACGTCGTGCAGCACCACGCCACCCCAGCCTTGCACCGCGCGGTTCACGTCCTCGCGCGCGCCCAGGCTGGTGATGACGATCGGCACCTTGTACTTGGCGCACAGGGCCATGTCCTGCTCCAGCCGGTCGTTGCTCTTGTGCACGATCTGGTTGATGGCAAACGGGGCCGAGGGTGCCTGCGGATGCGCCGCGTCGTACGCAGCCAGCGTCTCGGTAATCTCGGCCAGCCAGTCGTCGAGCTGGGCCGCGGGCCGGGCATTGAGCGCCGGCATTGACCCCACCACGCCGGCCTTGCATTGCTCGATCACCATTTGCGGGTTGCTGATGATGAACAGGGGCGACCCGATGACCGGAAACGGCAGGCGGTTCAAAGGCGGTGGCAGATGGGACATGGCAGGCGTCTGGGAAAGAAAATATGAATGAAAAACAGGCTATCCCAGCGTCAACTGGTCATAGCCTGCTATTGAAAGATGATCTTTCGGGTGGTCTTAGAACGCTTCCAGCGCCAGGGCGGTCACGCTGTCCGCCCCGTCCACCACGCTGTCGCGCTGGCCCGGCACGCGACTGAGGATGTGGTCGGCGTAAAAACGGGCCGTGGCAATCTTGGCCTTCATGAAATCCACGTCCTTGCCCTCGGCGATCTGTTCCTGGGCAATCAGCAGGGCACGCCCCAGTTGCCAGCCCGCCACCAGGTTGCCCGCCAGCAGCAGATAGGTCACGCTGCCCGCGTACACCGCATTGGGGCTGGCCTTGCTGTTGCCGGCGACGAAATCCACGACGTCAAGGAAGGCCCGGCGCGCCGCGCGCAGCCGCTTGGCCACGGCTTCGGCGTCGCCACTGCCATTGCGCATCAGTTCGGCCTCGGTGGCCTCGATCTGTGACGCGATCGCCTTGGCGGTCTGCCCGCCATCGCGCGCCGTCTTGCGGCCCACCAGATCGTTGGCCTGGATCGCCGTGGTGCCTTCGTAGATGGTCAGGATCTTGGCGTCGCGGTAGTACTGCGCAGCGCCCGTTTCCTCGATGAAGCCCATGCCACCGTGCACCTGCACGCCGAGCGAGGTCACTTCCAGGCTCATCTCGGTGCTGTAGCCCTTGATCAGCGGCACCATGAATTCATAGAAGGTCGCGTTCTGCTTGCGCACCTCGGCGTCCGGATGGTGGTGCGCAGCGTCGAAAGCCGCGGCCGCCACGCTGGCCATGGCCCGGCAGCCTTCGGTGAAGGCGCGCATGGTCATGAGCATGCGCCGCACGTCCGGATGGTGAATGATGGGCGCGCTGGTGTTCATCGAGCCGTCGACGGGGCGGCTCTGCACCCGGTCCTTGGCGTAGTTGACGGCCTTCTGGTAGGCGCGCCCGGCCACCGCAATACCCTGCACGCCCACGCCATACCGGGCTGCGTTCATCATGATGAACATGTATTCGAGGCCGCGGTTCTCCTGGCCCACCAGGTAGCCCACGGCACCGCCGTGGTCGCCGAACTGCAGCACGGCGGTGGGCGAGGCCTTGATGCCCATCTTGTGCTCGATGCTCACGCAGTGCACGTCGTTGCGCGCACCCAGGCTGCCATCGCCCTTGACCATGAACTTGGGCACGACGAACAGCGAGATGCCTTTCACGCCCTCGGGTGCGCCGACGACCCGGGCCAACACCAGATGGACGATGTTTTCGGCCATGTCGTGCTCACCGTAGGTGATAAAGATCTTGGTGCCGAACACCTTGTACGTGCCGTCAGGCTGGGGCTCGGCGCGGGTGCGCACGGCGGCCAGGTCGCTGCCGGCCTGCGGCTCGGTCAGGTTCATGGTGCCCGTCCAGTGCCCGGAGATCAGCTTTTCCAGGTAGATGGCCTTGAGATCGTCGCTTCCGGCGGTCAACAGGGCCTCGATGGCCCCGTCGGTCAGCAGCGGGCACAGGGCAAAGCTCATGTTGGCCGCCTGCAGGATCTCTCCGCACGCCGCACCGATGATCTTCGGCAGGCCCTGGCCGCCGAATTCCGCCGGATGCTGAAGACCCTGCCAGCCGCCTTCGGTGTACTGGCGGTAGGCCTCCTTGAAGCCTGGCGTGGTCGTGACCTTGCCGTCATGGAAGGACGAAGGGTATTTGTCGCCCTCCCAGTTCAGCGGCGCGATCACGCTCTCGTTGAGCTTGGCGCACTCCTCCAGCACGGCCTGGGCCGTTTCGAGCCCGGCGTCCTCGAATCCGGGGATCTGCGCGATCTGGTCGATGCGTGCCAGATGCTCGATGTTGAACAGCATGTCCTTGACGGGTGCGATGTAGCTCATGGTGTCTCCTGGGAAATTCGGTATCCAAATACGAAAATGGCATCGCGAACGATGCCATTTTCAGCGCGACCGGTGTCAGATCGCTTTGACCAGTTCCGGCACGGCCACGAACAGGTCGGCCTCCAGGCCGTAGTCGGCGACGGAGAAGATCGGCGCTTCGGGGTCCTTGTTGATCGCCACGATCACTTTCGAATCCTTCATGCCGGCCAGATGCTGGATGGCGCCGCTGATGCCGGCGGCGATGTACAGCTGCGGCGCCACGATCTTGCCGGTCTGCCCGACCTGCAGGTCGTTGGCGGCGTAGCCGGCATCCACCGCAGCGCGGCTGGCGCCGATGGCCGCGCCCAGCTTGTCGGCCAGCGGCGTCATCACTTCATTGAATTTCTCGGCGCTGCCCAGCGCGCGGCCACCCGAGACGACGATCTTGGCCGCGGTCAGGTCGGGGCGGTCGTTCTTGGCAATCTCGCTGCCCAGGAACGTGCTCTTGCCGCTGTCGGCCGCACCGGCGACGGTTTCCACGGCCGCACTGCCGCCCGTGGCGGCGGCTGGGTCGAAACCGGTCGTGCGCACGGTGATGACCTTGGTGGCATCCGCGCTTTGCACGATGGCCATCGCGTTGCCGGCATAGATCGGGCGCTCGAAGGTGTCGGCGGCTTCAACCTTGGTGATGTCGCTGATCTGCGCGACGTCCAGCTTGGCGGCCACGCGCGGCGCCACGTTCTTGCCACCCGCAGTGGCGGGGAACAGGATGTGCGAATAGGCACCGGCAATCGCCAACACCTGGGCGGCGACGTTTTCCGCCAGCCCATGCGCGAACGGCGCGCCGTCGGCGTGGATGACCTTGCTCACACCGGCGATCTGCGCCGCCTGCGCGGCGGCCGCGCCGGCATTGGCGCCGGCGACCAGCACGTGGACGTCACCGCCACAGGCCAGGGCCGCGGTCACGGTATTGAGGGTGGCGCCCTTGATCGAGGTGTTGTCGTGTTCGGCAATAACGAGGGATGTCATGTGGGTTTCTCCTTGTCTTTGTTGTTGTTTCAGATGACCTTGGCTTCGTTCTTCAGCTTGTCCACCAAGGTGGCGACATCCGGCACCTTGATGCCGGCGCCGCGCTTGGGCGGCTCGGACACCTTGAGCGTCTTCAGGCGTGGCGCGACGTCGACGCCCAGATCGGCCGGTGTGACCGTGTCGAGTTGCTTCTTCTTCGCCTTCATGATGTTGGGCAGGGTGACATAGCGTGGCTCGTTCAGGCGCAGGTCGGCTGTGATGACGGCCGGCAGGCTCATGGAGAGGGTTTCCAGGCCGCCGTCGATCTCGCGGGTGACCTTGACCACACCGCCTTCGACTTCGACCTTGCTGGCAAACGTGCCCTGGGGCAGGTCGGCCAGCGCGGCCAGCATCTGGCCGGTCTGGTTGCAGTCGTCATCGATGGCCTGCTTGCCCAGAATCACCAGACCCGGCTGCTCCTTGTCCACCAGCGCCTTGAGCAGCTTGGCCACGGCCAACGGCTGCAACTCGACGTCGGTCTGCACCAGGATGGCGCGGTCGGCGCCAATGGCCATGGCGGTGCGCAGCGTCTCCTGGCACTGGGCCACACCGCATGAGACGGCGATGACTTCCGTCGCCACGCCTTTTTCCTTCAGCCGAACCGCCTCTTCGATCGCAATCTCATCGAAGGGGTTCATGCTCATCTTGACGTTGGCGATATCCACCCCCGTGTTGTCCGACTTCACCCGGACTTTGACGTTGTAGTCAACCACGCGTTTGACGGGGACAAGAACTTTCATGAGTGTGTGCTCCAGATAGTGATGCTGAAAGAGGTGCAAGGTTGAACGCAAGACCGGCTGCGCGCGAACTGCGACAGAAAATCGAACGATCGTGCTTTTTATTATAGGCACGGGCAGCTGCAAGTTTAGACGCAGGCACCCAATCCTTCTGTCAACGGAACGACAAATGATTAACCGACCGCAAGGTTGGTTAATTCGGGTAAGTCTGGACATCGGCGGTCCATAGAGTCGATTACAGTCTGCAGCGCAACAAAACCGCCCCTGGAGTGCCCTGATGAAATCATTTGCCCTTTCCCTTCTCGCCGCTGCCGCTGCCATGACCACCGGAATGGCCCGTGCCGACACGGTATTCACCGTTTCGAGCTGGCTGGCCCCGACGCATACCGCCAGCATGGCCCAGAAAGAATGGTGTGACTTGCTGGAGAAAAACACCTCCGGCAAGATGAAGTGCAACTTCCTGCCCCGCGGTGTCACCGCTGCACCGGGGACCTACGATGCCGTCAAAAACGGTCTGGCCGACATCTCCTTCACCGTGCATGGCTACACGCCGGGCCGCTTTGTCTACACCCAGATGGCCGAGATGCCGTTCCTGGGCAACACCTCGGAGCCCCTTTCCATCGCGTACAGCCGCATCGCCGCCAAATACCCGGAGTTCACCGCTGAGCACCAGGGGGTCAAGGTGCTGGCCTTCTTCACCCACGGCCCCGGCATCGTGTTCAACACCAAGCGGCCGATTGCCAAGGTGGACGACCTGGGAGGACTGAAATTCCGCGTGGGCGGCGGCATGGTGAACGAGATTTCCAAGTCGCTGGGCATGAACGTCACGCTCAAGCCGGCGCCGGACTCGTATGAGCTGCTTGCGGGCGGCGTCATGGACGGCACCCTGTTCCCCGCCGAATCGACCGAATCCTTCAAGATCGACAAGATCATCCGCCATGCCACCACCTTCCCCGGGGGCCTGTACAACACCAGCTTCGTGTTCATGATGAACCAGGCGAAGTACGACAAGCTGACCCCGGAAGAGAAAAAGGCCGTGGACGCCATTTCGGGCGAGACCGCTGCCCGCATCTTCGGCCGCGGCTGGGACAAGGTCGACACGCGCGCCCTGGCTCTGATGCAGGCCAACGGGGTCGTGGTCACCAAGGCCGATGCCAAGTTCGTAGCCGACGTCAAGGCAAAGACCGCTCCCCTTGAGCAGGCCTGGATCAAAAGCGCCGAAGCCAAGGGCATGAAGAACCCGGCCAAAGTGCTGGCCGAATTCCGCGCGGAAATCGCCAAGCTCGAGAAGTAAAATCAGCGACATACTCGGCTGACCGGGCGGCCCCCACTGACGGTGGGCGCCGCCTTTTTTCTGTTTGACCAGGTGATTCCAACTTGAAAAAGCTCCTCGAAACCATTTGCGGCGTGCTGGCCGGCGTGGCCTTGTTCGGCATCATGGCCCTGACCTTCTTTGATGTGGGCGGGCGCAAGCTCCTTTCCCATTCGATCACCGGTTCGCTGGAATTGACCGAGTTGCTAATGGTCGTGGTAATTTTTGCTGCCTTGCCCCTGGTGTCCCTGCGTGGTGAACATGTCGTCTTCGACTCACTCGATCCCTACCTGCCGGATGCCGTACGCCTGGTGCAACGTGTGCTGGTGCACCTGTTGTGCGGTGCCGCGCTGATGGGACTGGGCGTCCTGATGTGGCAGACCGGTGGCAACTTCCTGGAGAGCGGCGAAACCACGGCGCAATTGAAGATCCTCAAGGCACCTTTCATTTACGGCATGAGCGTGCTGTGCATGTTGACCGGACTGGTGCACCTGGCATTCACGATCCGGCCCTCGCAAGGAATGGAAGAAAGCGAAGGGGGCACGCTATGACCGAGGCCCTGATCGGATTCATCGCCATCTTCGCGCTGGCGCTGCTGCGCGTGCCGCTGGCTTTTGGCATGGGGCTGGTCGGCATCGTCGGCATCGGCCTGACGCGCAGCTGGGGGGCCGCCCTGGCCAGCACGGCGCAGGTGGTCCAGGAAACCGGATTTGCCTATACGCTGTCAGTCATCCCCTTGTTCATCCTGATGGGCAACTTCGTCGCAAGAGCGGGACTGGCTCATGAGCTGTTTCACGCGGCCTACGTGTTCATCGGCCACCTGCGCGGCGGCCTGGCCCATGCCACGATCGCGGCTTGCGCCGGGTTCGGCGCCATTTGCGGCTCGTCGATCGCCACCGCGGCCACCATGAGCAAGGTGGCCTATCCGTCGATGAAAAAACTGGGGTACAGCGACTCGCTGTCGACCGGCGTGATCGCCGCCGGCGGCACCCTGGGCATCATGATTCCTCCGAGCACGATCATGGTCATCTACGGCATCGTGACGGAAACGAACATCGGCAAGCTGTTTGCGGCTGGCGTCATCCCCGGCCTGCTGACGGCCGCGCTGCTGATGGTCACCGTGGTGATCATGACCTCGCGCGACCCGGAGCACGCCCCGGCCGGCGAGAAATTCAGCTGGGCGGAGCGCTGGAAGGCCTTGCGCGGCATATGGGGGGTGCTGCTGCTGGTGATCGTCGTTCTGGGCGGCATCTACGGCGGCGTTTTCACCGCGACCGAGGGCGCTGGCATCGGTGCCGCCGGCGCCTTCCTGTTCGCCGTCGCGCGCCGGGCTCTCACGGTGCGCTCCACCCTGGACGTGCTGATCGAGTCCGCGCGCACCACGGCCATGCTGTTCACGCTGCTCATCGCTGCGACGATCTTCGCCAACTTTGTCAACTTCACGAGCATGCCTGGCGACCTCAAGGAATGGATCACCCACCTCGGCCTGTCGCCGGTGATGATCGTGGGCGCGATGATGGTGATCTACGTGATCCTGGGAACGGTCATGGAAGAGCTGACCATGGTGCTGCTGACCATCCCGCTGTTCTTCCCGATCGTGGTGGCGCTGGGCTTTGATCCGGTCTGGTTCGGCGTTCTGATCGTGATGGTGATCCAGATCGGGCTGATTTCGCCGCCAGTCGGCATGAACCTGTTCGTCATCAACACCTTGTTGCCGCGAGTGGGTCTGGGCAACATCTTCCGAGGCGTGTGGTCCTTCGTGCTGGTTCAGGTCATGATGCTGGCCATCCTCGTGGCTTTTCCGCAGCTGAGCCTGTGGCTGCCCTCGTTCATGAACTGAGCAAGCGGGGCGACCGCCTCATTCCCGCGCGGCCTGGTGAATGACGCGCTGCGGGAACGGGATCTCGATGTGGTTCTGCTGAAAGGCGTCCAGGATGGCGACGTTGATCGCCGAGCGCACATTGAGCTGTCCGTTCTCCGGATCTTCGATCCAGTAGCCCAACGTGAACTCCAGCCCGTCGGCGCCAAAGGCCGATAGCGCCGCGCTGGGGGCCGGGTTGCGCAGGACGCGCTCCTGGGCCAGGGCCGCGTCGGTCAACAGGCGGCTGACGAGCGCCACATCACTGTCGTACGCTACAGACACCACGGTGGACTGCCAGACCTTGGAATCAGCCAGGGACAGGTTCTCCACCCGGTTGTTGATCAGCATCTCGTTCGGTACGATGGATTCGCGTCCGGTCACTGCCCGGATTACCGTGTAGCGCGCATTGATGTCGGTGATCCTGCCCTCAAAGTTGTCCACCCGCACGTTGTCACCGATGCGCATGCTGCGCTCGGCCAGGATGACAAAGCCGCTGACGTAGTTGGCGGCCAGCTTCTGCAGGCCCAGCCCGATGCCGACGCCGACCGCGCCGCCCAGAACCGACAAGGCGGTCAGGTCGATGCCGACCGCCGACAGCGCCAGCAGCAGGCCCACGAACATGAGCAGGGCACGGATCGCGTTGCTGACGGCCTTGCGCAGCGACAGCTGCCCGCCCGTCGCCGAGCGCAGCAGCCGTGCCTCGATCGCGGACGAGATCCATAAGGTCAGGATCAGCACCGCACCAGCGGTCAGGCCCCCTTCGATGATGTTGCGGATCGAGAGATTGCTGGACCCGACCTTCCAGTGAATCTGGTCGAGCTCGTGCAACACCAGCGGCAGCAGTCCACTGACCCACAGGACCATGGCCAGCCAAGCCACCCAGGAGATCGTGCGCTCCAGCCAGCGCACCCACGGTGTCTGATGGAAGGCCACCTGCAGCACCTTCACACCCGTTCGGATGGCGGCCAGCGAGACCAGCGCGGGCACAGCGATCCGGAACAGCGCCAGCGGAAGCCAGGTGGCGAGCATCAGCTGAACGACATACGCAAGGCTGAGCCAGATGAGCGGAAACAGGACACCATCGATGACGCGACGACCGAACAGGACCGATGGCCCTTGCGGTTCGGCCGCGCGACGCGCCACCCACACGATGGCCCAGGCCAGTGCACCACAGGCAAACAGCACGCCCAGCTCCGTCAACGTCGACGTCTGCATCAGGGCCGCGAACCAGCTGTCCAGATCCTGGGCCCGCGGCAGGTGGGGTTTCAGGTCGGCCATTGCGGCTCCCGCTTGTCGATAAAGGCCTGCACGCCTTCCTGCGCCACCGGATGCACCATGTTGTACGCCATGGTCTGGCTGGCCAGCTGGTAGGCGCCAGCCACACCCATCTCCCGCTGCTGGTGGAACAGCTGCTTGCCCATGGCCAGCGCCTCACGGGGCTTGGACAGGATCGCACCCACCAGACGCTCGACTTCCGCGTCAAGCTGCGACGGTTCGACCACCCGGTTCACCATTCCGCGGACCTTCGCCTCGGCGGCCGTGATGAACTCGCCGGTCACGAGCATCTCCATGGCCAGCTTGGGCGCCATGTTGCGCACCAGCGGCACACTGGGCGTCGCACAGAACAGGCCGGCATCGATGCCGTTGACGCCGAAACGCGCCGTGTCGACAGCCACCGCCAGGTCGCATTGCGCCACCAGCTGGCAGCCAGCCGCGGTCGCGAGGCCCTGAACACGGGCAATCACGGGCACCGGCAATTGCTGGATCGCCAGCATGAAACGGGAACACCGCGCGAACAGAGACTGGAAATAGTCGAGGTCCGTGTGGGCCTTCATCTCCTTGAGGTCATGGCCGGCGCAAAAGGCCTTTCCAATGGCGCCCAACACCACGACTCGGGCCGCGTTGTCAGTGCGAACCTGCTCAAGCGAAGACTCCAGGGCACCCAGCATGGATTCTCCGAGCACATTGAATCGAGCGGGGGTGTTCAGCGTGAGGACATGCACGCCACGCGCATCGCGCCTGTGCAGCAGCGGCGCATCCGCTTCGGGCAGCGCATTCTTTGGTTGGTTCATGGCCGCATTCTGGCTGAATCAGCGGGAGGGTTGAAGCGGCCACCCGGCAGGCTCGCCGCGCTTTCAGAACGAAGGAAATTACAGGCCGGCCAGCACCCGGACATGGGCTTCCGCACTGCGTGCCAGGGCGCCCAGGTTGTAGCCGCCCTCGAGGCAGCTCACGATCCGCCCGCCGGCATGGCGCCGGGCCACGTCCATGATGCGCGACGTGATCCAGACAAAATCCTGCTCCATCAGGCCCATCTGCCCGAGGTCATCGCTGCGGTGGGCGTCGAAGCCGGCGCTGATGAAGATCATCTGCGGCGCATGCGCCTCAAGCCGGTGAATCCACATCATCTCGACGATCTCGCGCACATCCATGCCCCGGGTATGGGCCGGGACCGGCACGTTCACCAGGTTCGGAGCATTCGAGCGGGCACCCCCGACCGGATAGAAGGGATGCTGGTAGAAACTGGCCATCAGGATGCGCTCGTCCCCGGCGACGATGTCTTCGGTGCCGTTGCCGTGGTGGACGTCGAAGTCGATGATGGCCACCCTTTGCAGCCCATGGCGCTCCAGCGCGTACTTGGCCGCAATCGCCACGTTGTTGAAAAAGCAGAAGCCCATCGCCTTGTCACGGCACGCATGATGGCCCGGCGGTCGGACGGCGCAGAAGGCGTTGTCCAGCTCCCCCGCCATGACCGCATCGGTCGCTGCCAGCGCGGCGCCGGCCGCGCGCAATGCGGCATCCCAGGTGTGGACATTGAGGGAGGTGTCGGGGTCGACTTGGGTGTGGGTCGGTCCACCCGCCTCGATCTCTTCGCGCAGCACGTCGCTCAGGCCGCGCAGGGCCGCCACATGCATGCGGCCATGGGCCAGTTCGATGTCCGCAAGCGAAGCCGGATCGGCCTCGCGTCGGTCCAGGGAATCGCGCAGGCCGGTCGCATGGAAGTGGTCGTCAATGGCTTCGAGCCGCTCGGGGCACTCGGGATGGCCCGCCCCCATTTCATGTTTGCGGCAATCGGGGTGCGTGAAATAGCCTGTTTTGTTCACGGGAGGCCCATGTCTTCAGTTTTTCGGATAACGTCCTGCCATGGATGCACGACAGAAAATCATTTCAATTCTCGATCAGCTTAACACGGTGCTGGTGGGCAAATCCGCCCAGGTCCAGGACTGCGTGGCCTGCCTGCTGGCCGGCGGACACCTGTTGATCGAAGACGTCCCGGGGGTGGGCAAGACCACCCTGGCCCACGCGCTGGCGCGCACCTTCGGTCTGCAGTTCTCGCGGGTGCAGTTCACCGCCGACCTGATGCCCAGCGATCTCTCGGGCGTTGCCGTCTTCGAGCGCGGCAAGGAGGCCTTTGTGTTTCACCCGGGGCCGGTCTTCGCGCAGGTGCTTCTGGCCGACGAAATCAACCGCGCCAGTCCCAAGACCCAGAGCGCCCTCCTGGAAGCGATGGAGGAAAAACAGGTCACGGTCGAAGGCGAAACCCGCGCCCTGCCCTCGCCTTTCTTCGTGATCGCCACCCAGAACCCGCACGACCAGCTCGGCACTTACGCGCTGCCGGAGTCCCAGATGGACCGCTTCCTGATGCGGATTTCGCTCGGCTATCCCGACCGGCAGGCTGAGCGCCAGCTCCTGGCGGGGAGCGACCGTCGCGACATGGTCACGCAACTGCAGCCACTGCTTGCGGCCGACGAGCTGCAACAACTGCAGCTGGCGGTCCAGCAGGTCCACGTTGCCGACCCGTTGCTGGACTACGTCCAGGACCTGATCGCGGCCACCCGATCCGGCCACTGGTTCCTGCAGGGCCTGTCGCCGCGCGCCGGCATCGCCCTGGTGCGTGCCGCGCAGGCGCAGGCGCTGATCAGCGGGCGCGACTATGTGGCGCCCGACGACGTGCAGGCCATCCTGCCGCAGACCGCGGCCCACCGTCTGATCCCGGTCGGAGACGCCGGGCGCGGCGCGGTGGAGCAGGTGCGTGCCATGCTCGAGGCCGTGCCCCTGTCATGAGCGGAGCGCCGGGCTGGAGCACGGGGCCATCGAACGGGGGCCCCAGCCTCTTGGGGGCCCGTTCTCCTGCCACCGCCAGGCCAGGGCGCCTGCGCTCGAGGTTCCAGCGCTGGTTCCAGTCGCGCCTGCCGCTGGCCGACACGTTGACGCTGACGCAGCGCAACGTCTACATCCTGCCCAGCCGGCCCGGACTCATGCTCGGCGCCACACTGCTGGTGCTTCTGGTCGCCTCCATCAACTACCAACTGAATCTGGGCTACCTGCTGACCTTCCTGCTGGCGGGCAGCGCCGTGGTCGGCATGCACGTCTGCCACGGCACCCTGCGCGGGTTGCGCCTGCACCTCCTGGCGCCGGAACCCACCTTCGCGACGGCTACGACCACCCTGGAGATCCAGCTCACCAATGAGCGGCGACGTCCGCGGCGCGCCATCGCCCTGAGCGTGCTGGGCACGGGGCACTGGACCTGGGCCGACGTCCCCGCGCAAGGTGAATCCCGTCTGCAGGTGGCTTTCCAGCCGGGACAGCGGGGACGCCACCGCGTGCCGGCGCTGACGGCCGAAACCCGATATCCGCTAGGCACCTTCCGGGTCTGGACGGTCTGGTGCCCGGCGGCCGAGGTCGTGGTCTACCCCTTGCCCGAACTCCGTCCGCCCCCCTTGCCGCCGGGCGAGCCCCGCTCTGGCGGCGCCCATGCCGCCAACGCACAGAGCAGTGGCGAGTTCGACGGGGTGCGCGCCTACCGCCGCGGCGACCCCCGCAAACTCGTCCTCTGGAAAAAGCTGGCCAAGGCCGACGAACTCATCAGCCGCGACACCCAGCAGGCGCAACGCCATGAGCTCTGGCTCGACTACGAGCAGACCGGGTTGCCCGGCAAGGAAGCCCGGCTGTGCCGGCTCTGCGCATGGGTGCTCGCGGCCGACCGACTGGGCGTGGACTTCGGCCTGCGCCTGCCCGCCCTGCAACTCAGACCGTCCAGCGGGCCCGCGCACCGGCTCGCTTGTCTGGAGGCCCTGGCGCTGTGTTGAACCGCCTCACCACGTTGCCCCGGGACACAAGGGACACCCTGTTCCTGCTGGTCGTGATCGCCTGGGTGATGATGCCGCAGGTCAGCCATCTGCCCCTGTGGTGCACGGCCTTGGCTGGCGGCGTGCTGGTCTGGCGCGGCTGGCTTGCCGTCGCGGGCCGCCACCTGCCCAGCCTGGGCTGGCGGCTCGCCTTGCTGGCCCTCACGATGGGCGCCACGCTGTGGACCCACCGCACCTTGCTCGGGCGCGACGCCGGCGTCACCCTGATCGTGGTGCTGCTGGCGCTCAAGACCCTGGAGTTGCGCGCCCGCCGCGACGCCTTTGTGATCTTCTTCCTGGGCTTCTTCACGATGCTCACGAACTTCTTCTTCTCCCAGTCCCTGCTGACCGCTGCGGCCATGCTGATCGCGTTGCTCGGGCTGCTGACCGCACTGGTCAATGCCCATCTGGTCGTCGGCCGCCCGCCGCTGACGACGGCGCTCAAGACCGCCAGTTGGATGGCCCTGCTGGGTGCCCCCATCATGGCGGTGCTGTTTGTGCTGTTTCCCCGTCTGGCGCCGTTATGGGGTATCCCCTCGGACGCCATGAGCGGGCGCAGCGGGCTGTCGGCCACGATGCAGGTTGGCAACATCGCCAGCCTGGCGCTGGACAGCAGCATCGCGATGCGCATCAAGTTCGAGGGCCAGCCGCCGCCGCAATCCGTGCTGTATTTCCGCGGCCCGGTGCTGAGCCGCTTCGACGGCCGCGAATGGCTGCCGCCGACCCCGCGGCCCGGTATTCGCGAAATGCCTGCGAACTTGAACGTCCTGGGACCGCCGTTGAACTACGAAGTCACTCTGGAGCCCAGCAACCGGCCCTGGCTGTTCGTCGTCGACGCCACCGCACAGGCGCCGCGCCTGCCGGGCTTCGAGCTGCGCCAGACGCCGCAATTGCAGTGGCTGACCAGCCGGCCCCTGACCGACATCGTGCGATACGGCGCGTCCAGCCACCCGGACTTCCGCTATGGACCGACCCGCGCCAGCGGTGCGGCGCTGATCACCCTGCGTGACGATGTGGCCCTGCCGGCGGGCTTCAACCCGCGCACGATCGCGCTGGCCGCCGAACTGCGCCGCGACCCCGCGCTGGCCACCGCACCTGCGCCAGTGCTGGTGCAGGCCGTGCTGCAGCGCCTGCGCAGCGGCGGCTACCGCTACACCCTCGACCCTGGGGTCAGCGGCCAGCACAGCGCAGACGAATTCTGGTTCGACCGCCGCGAGGGCTTCTGCGAGCACATTGCCTCGGCCTTCGTGATCCTGATGCGCGCGCTGGACGTGCCCGCGCGCGTGGTCACCGGTTACCAGGGTGGCGAGGTCAACAGCGTTGACGGCTTCTGGACCGTTCGTCAGAGCGATGCGCATGCCTGGGCCGAAGTCTGGGAAGACGGTGCCGGCTGGGTGCGTGTGGACCCCACCGGCGCGGTGTCGCCCGGACGCATCGGTACGTTTCAGCGCCTGCAGGCGCCCCAGGGGGTGATTGCGACGGCGCTGGTCACGCTCAGTCCCGATCTGCTGGCGCGCCTGCGCGAGAGCTGGGAAGCCGTGAACAACAGCTGGAACCAGTGGGTGCTGAACTACACCCAGAGCAAGCAGCTGAACCTGCTGAAGAACCTGGGTTTTGAGTCCCCCAGCTGGGAAGACCTGGCCCGCCTGCTGATGGGCATCTTGGTGCTGGCCAGCCTGGTCGGCGCCGCCTGGACACTGTGGGAACAGTCGCAGCACGACCCCTGGCTGCGCCTGCTGTCGCGAGCCCGGCGCAAGCTGGCCGCCGCCGGCGTGGCGGCTCCCGCGCAGGCGCCGCCCCGGGAACTCGCTCGACTGGCCGGTCAGCACTTCGGATCCGGACCACGGGCGCTGGCGCTTCAGCAGTGGCTGCTGCAACTGGAGCAGCTGCGCTACGCCCCCGTTGCGTCCAAGGCAGCCTCGCGCCAGCAACTGGCTACACTGGGACGCGAATTCAATCACCTGGCCTGGCCTGACCGATGAAGAAACTGTTTGCGACAACTCTTTTTTTGATAGCAGCTATCGGCCTTCCGACGCTGGGGACAGCCAAAAATACCTCAAAAAACAAGGCGGGCGGCAGTTCGCGGCCTGTCGCGGCCCGCATCCCGGTGCAAGGGCCGGCCTATGCCACACGCGAGGACGTCATGCGCTGGGCCGACGACATGGCTTCGCGCCGCGACCTGGACCGCGACTGGGTGCGCCAGGCCATCGGGCAGGCGCATTTCCTGCCTGGTGTTCCGCGGCTGATGCTGCCGCCTCCCACCGGCACCGCCAAGAACTGGCGGGTCTACCGCAGCCGCTTCATCGACCCGATCCGCGTCCGCGCCGGAGTGGCCTTCTGGCAAGCGAACCGCGCCGCGCTGGAGCGCGCGGCCAAGGAGTATCTGGTCCCGGTCGAGATCATCGTCGGCATCATCGGCGTGGAAACCGTGTACGGGCAGCAGATGGGCAGCTACCGCGTGATCGACGCACTGGCCACGCTGGCCTTCGACTTCCCCACCAGCCACCCCCGCGCCGCCGCGCGCCAGGAGTTCTTTCGCGGTGAACTGGAACAATTCCTGTCGCTGAGCCAGCGAACCGGCGCCGACCCGATGACCCCCGTGGGCAGCTACGCAGGCGCCATGGGTATGCCCCAGTTCATGCCGTCCAGTGTGGTCAGGTACGCGGTGGACTTCGACGGCGACGGCCGGATCGACCTCAGCAGCAGCCCGGCCGACGTCATCGGCTCGGTGGCTAGCTACTTCAAGGCGTTCAACTGGCAGCCCGGCATGCCCACGCACTACGCGGTGCGCTTCGACCCGGAGCGCCTCGACAAGGAAGCCCTGCTTGCCCCGGACATCCTGCCTACCTTCAGCGTCGAGACCTTCACCGCCAAAGGGGCTGTGCTCGACGGCGTGGCCCTCAACCACAAGGGGCCGCTCGCGCTGGTGGAATTGCAGAATGGCGATGCGCCGCCCAGCTACGTGGCAGGCACGGAGAACTTCTATGCGATCACCCGCTACAACTGGAGCAGCTACTACGCCATGGCGGTGATCGAGCTTGGCCGCGAGGTGGCGGCCGCAATGCCCGCCGCAAGCACTGTGGCGCGCTGAGCGAGCCGCCCGACCCCGCTCAGCGCGGTGGCAGGTACTTGGCCGGATCCACCGGCTTGCCCTGGCGGCGGATCTCGAAGTGCAGCTTCACCCGGTCAGCGTCGCTGTTGCCCATCTCAGCGATCTTCTGGCCCTTGCGCACCGTCTGGTCTTCCTTCACCAGCAGCGTCTGGTTGTGGGCGTAGGCGGTGAGGTAGGTGTTGTTGTGCTTGAGGATCACGAGATTGCCGTAGCCCCGCAGGCCCGCGCCGGCATAGACCACCCGCCCGTCGGCCGCGGCCACCACCGGGTCGCCGGCCTTGCCGCCAAGGTCCAGCCCCTTGTTCTTGGCTTCGTCGAAGCCGGCAATCACCGCGCCCGTGCCGGGCCAGATGAAGACGATCTCGTCCTCGCCCGCCGTCGCGGTCGCTGGGGCTGTCGATGCGGATGCAGCCGGCGCAGCCGCGGCGGCGCTGGCCGCTGGTGCCGCCTGGCCCGCCGGCGCCACGGATGACGACGCCACCGGCCTGGACACGGCGCCTGTCACAGGGCTCGCAGCAGCCGTGGCTGCCACCGGCGGCACGACCCGCAGCACCTGCCCCACTTCGATCAGGTTCGGGTTCTCCAGGTTGTTCCAGCGCACGATGTCGCGCCAGGCCTGCCCGGTTTCCAGGCCGATGCGCATCACCGTGTCGCCACGCTTCACGGTGTAGTAGCCCGGCTTGCCGGCGTTCTCGGCCCCGGGCAGGGGCTTGGCGTCGGCCGCGCCGGCAGGCTGCGTCGCCGTGGCGGAGCGGTCCTCCACGGGCGCCTTGGTCTGCGGCTTGCTGGAACAGGCGCCCAGCGCCATGGCCAGCGCCAGGCAGACGGCAAGAACCCCGATCCGATTCATTCGACCAGCCATGTCAACTCCCATTAGGCAATGCCAGATTTTAGGGGGACGAAGTGAACCGCCTCCAGCACCGTCTGCTGCAACCCCTGCACCGTCTTGTCCACCACCACCAGCGCCTGCTGGCCTGCCGCCGTCACCATCGGCGCCACCAGCCGCCCGCCCACCGCCAGCTGCTCCAGCCAGGGCTGCGGAAGGGCCTCGCCCCCGGCCGCAGCAATGATGGCCGCATAGGGTGCGCCCTTGGGAAACCCGGCCATGCCGTCGCCGAACAGCAGGTGCACATTGGCCAGACGAAACGGGCGCAGGTTGTCGCGCGCCTTGTCATGCAGGCCGCGCAGCCGTTCGATGCTGTACACCTCCGTGGCCAGGTGGCTCAGCACGGCCGCCTGGTAGCCGCAGCCGGTGCCGATCTCCAGCACCCTGCCCAATTTGCCGGGCTGCCCGTGGCGCAGCAGCTCCATCATGCGCGCCACCACGTTCGGCTTGGAAATCGTCTGGCCCAACCCGATCGGCAGACTGGTGTCTTCATAGGCCTGGTTCACCAGCGCCGGGTCCACAAAGCGGTGGCGCTCCACCGCGTTCATGGCCTGCAGCACCCACTTGTCCGCCACGCCCTGCGCGGCCAGCTTCTGCACCATGCTGGCCCGCACCGCCACCGAATCCATGCCCAGGCCCTGGGGGCCCACCGGGGCGCGCGCCGCCGCGCCTGCGCGTGGCGCCGCCTTCGACCCCGCGCCCGCCGGGCGCGCGGCAGTGGGCTGGCCGTGCGAAAAGTCGATCCGCGCGGGAAAGCTGGGGCGTCGCGTCATTCGGGGGTCCGTAAGGAGGCGCCCAGCTCGGCGGCCGTCTGCGCCCAGTTGCCCAAGTTGTCGTGGTCGGTCAGGTCCACCTTCAATGGGGTCACCACCACATGGCCGTGCTCCGTGGCGTGGAAATCCGTGCCCTCGGCCTCGTCCAGCGCGGGGCCGGCGGCGCCGATCCAGTACATGGTCTCGCCACGCGGATTGACCTGCGTGATCACAGGCTCGGCCGCGTGCCGGCGGCCCAGGCGGCACACCTTGAGCGGCTTGATCTGCTCCAGCGGCAGGTTGGGAATGTTGACGTTCAGCAGCCAGGGCCGGGCGCCGATCATCTGCTGCTGCGCCAGCTGCAACACGATTTCGCGCGCCTTGGCCCCCGCGGCGTCGAGGTGCGTCCAGCCCCGCTCGATCTGCGAGAACGCGATTGCCGGGATGCCGAACAGGTAGCCCTCCATCGCCGCGCCCACGGTGCCGGAGTAGATGGTGTCGTCGCCCATGTTGGCGCCGTTGTTGATGCCAGAGACCACCAGGTCGGGCCGGTAGCCCAGCAGGCCGGTCAACGCGATGTGCACACAATCGGCCGGCGTGCCGTTCACGTAGCGAAAACCGTTGGCGGCCGTCTGCACGTAGAGTGGCGCATGCAGTGTCAGCGCGTTCGATTTGGCGCTGTTGTTCTGCTCCGGCGCCACCACTTCGACCTCGGCCACGGTCCGCAGCGCCTCGTACAGCGCCACGATGCCGGGAGCCTGGTAGCCGTCGTCGTTGGAAATGAGGATTTTCATGGGGGTTCGGGGTTGTGACGGATTGTAGGTGGCGCACCCCCGCGCACGCGGCGCAACCCCTCTGGCGCCGGGGTCGCTGGTGAGACAAGGGCCGGGCGCCCCGGCCCCCTATGATCGCGCTCTTGTTCTGAAGGAGACCTCCCCGTGCATGCCTGGCTTTGTGAAAACCCCGTGGGCGTCGATGCCCTGACCTGGAAAGAACTGCCCACCCCCGCGCCCAAGGCCGGCGAGGTGCTCATCGAGATCAAGGCCGCCAGCCTGAACTTCCCCGATCTGCTGATCGTGCAGAACAAATACCAGATGAAGCCGCCCCTGCCCTTTGTGCCGGGCTCCGAATACGCCGGCGTGGTCGCAGCGGTGGGTGAAGGCGTGACGAACCTGAAGGTGGGCCAGAACGTCGCCTGCCTGTCGGGCACCGGCGGCTTCGGCACCCACACCATCGCCCCGGCCGCGCTGTGCATGCCGCTACCGCCCGGCTTCTCGCACGTGGATGCCGCCGCCTTCATCATGATCTACGCCACCAGCCACCACGCGCTGGTGGACCGGGCCCAGCTCAAGGCTGGCGAAACCGTGCTGGTGCTGGGCGCTGCTGGCGGCGTGGGCACCGCCGCGATCCAGATCGCCAAGGCCATGGGCGCCAAGGTGATTGCCGCCGCCTCCACCGACGAGAAGTGCGCGCTGTGCAAGACCCTGGGCGCCGACGCCACCATCAACTACAGCAAAGAAAACCTGCGCGACGCGCTCAAGGCGCTGACCGACGGCAAGGGACCGGACGTGATCTACGACCCGGTGGGCGGCGACTTTGCCGAGCCCGCCTTCCGCGGCATTGCCTGGCGCGGGCGCTACCTGGTGGTGGGCTTCGCCGCAGGCCCGATCCCCTCGCTGCCGCTGAACCTGGCGCTGCTCAAGGGCGCGTCCATCGTCGGCGTGTTCTGGGGCGACTTCGCCCGCCGCGAACCCAAGGCCAACGCCGCCATGATGGCCGAGCTGGCCCAGTGGTACGCCCAGGGCAAGATCAAACCCGTGATCGACCGCGCCATGCCCATGAGCGAACTCAAGGCCGCCTTTGCCCACATGGGCTCACGCGGCGTGATGGGCAAGCTGGTGATGGTGAACTGAGGGGGGCCCGACGACTGGGCGCGCTTACCGGGCGACCCAGCCCCCACACACCGGGAACACCTGGCCGACAAAACAGTCGGCCGCGCTGCTGCACAGGTAGGCGGCGAACTGGGCGTCTTCGCGCGCGCCGACCAGGCGACCCAGTGGCACCTCGCGGGCCAGCCGTTCCTGGAACCGCGGATTGGCCTGCACCTCGACCGGGAAGTAGGTGGGGTTGTCCACGAAGTTCTGGGCGATGGCATTGAGCTGGACCTTGTGCGGCGCCAGCTCCACGCCTACCGCCTGCGCATAGGCCAGCTGCGCGCCGCGCGCCGCGCTGTAGGTGGAGGCGCGCTTCATGCCGCGCAGGGCCGATGCGCTGCCCATCACCAGGATCTTGCCCGCGCGCCGCTGGATCATGGCGGGTGCAGCAGCCCCGACCAGATGCGGCAGCGGGTCCACCAGCGCGGCAAACACGGCGCGCCATTCGGCCTCACTCACCTCCACCGCCGCCGTCGTGGGTGCCCGGATGGCCAGATTGGCCACCAGCACGTCGATGGGCCCGGCCTCCTCCACCACCCGGCGGGCCGCGCCGGGCTGGCTGAGGTCGGCTGCGCTGGCCACCACCTCCGCTCCCTGCTCGGCAAACACCTCGCACAGCATGGGGCCCATGAACTCGGTGGCCTGGGTGATGAGCACCCGCTTGCCAGTCAAAGCGTTCTGCACGATCCGTCTCCTGAAGAATGGGTTGGCCGGAGTGTGCTCCGGACCGCTTCAGGCAGTCAACGCGGCCTTGGGTCGAGTCCTCCCGGCACGACACCAGGGCGTCTTCATCGTCGGCGTGTTCCAGGGTGACCTGGCCGCGAGACTGAAGCGCACCGGCTGCTGGTAGCGGGCCAATCGCCGCGCTGCAGCCTGCGGGCACCCCCCGAGCACCGATTCAATCGCCCTCTCCCGTCAAGGTCACTTGGCGACGGGCTCGATGATGGGCTTGCCCTTGTCAACCACAAAGACGATGTGCAGACGGACCGGGGTGTCGCCTGCATTCTTCGCCTCATGGATCAATCCTCTCGGGTTATGGAAGGCGTCGCCAACCGTGACGCGCCGGGTTTCGCGTCCCTCGGCAACCAGTTCAAGGGTGCCCTGCAGGACAAACGCATATTCATCGCCATGATGGAAATGGCGTCCGGTGGTGCCGCCCGCGGCGATCTCAACCGCCAGCATGACGGTGTCCTTCGAGGTGTCGTCGCTCAGGCTGGTGCGAAGAAGCGGCTTGGCCGACATTCCACTGGCTTGAGCCCATGCGACCGGGGATGCCAACACGGTCACGAGGACAGCAAGCGTGACGGCGAACACAGCGCCAAGTTTGCGGGAAGTGTGTGTCATGGTTTCACCTTTTCCTTCGAGTGCGATCGAATCAGGGACCGGCCGGAGGCGACCACGAATGATGCTGCACGATGCGCCAGCCATTCGCGGCATCGACGCCGGTCCTCCTTCTGCCGTTCCCAGCTTACCCGGCCGTTTTGACGTCGATTTGAGCCAGATCAACGCCGCGATGATGTTGGAACTGGCCCGGCGGCACCCTCAGCAAATGCCCAAGGCGGTGATCGATCGCGCCATGCCCATGAGCGAACTCAAGGCCGCCTGTGTCCACATGGGCTCACACGGGGTAATGGGCAAGCGGGCGATGGTGAACCCGATTCAATGCCCGTGCGCCAGTCCGCTGACCAGCGTGACCAGCGCGATGCCCGCTCCCAGCCAGGCAATCTGCGCGATGGTCTCCCGCGCGGACAGGCGTTTTTGCAGCTGCGGGATCAGGTCGGCCAGCGCGACGTAGATGAAGCTGCTGCTGGCCACCGCCAGAAAATACGGCAGGCAGTCCTGCAGTCGCTCCACCAGGAAATAGCCCAGCGTGCCGCCCAGAGCGGTCACCGCGCCGGCCAGCGACACCTTGACCAACGCCATGCGCCGGTTGCCGCTGCCGCCGCGCAGCACGACCAGATCGCCCATGTGGTGCGGCACCTCGTGCGCCAGCACCGCCAGGGAGGCGATCACGCCCAGGCGCAGGTCGGCCATGAAGGCCGAGGCGATCAGGATGCCGTCGCCGAAACAATGCACGCTGTCACCGGTGAGTACGGCCCAGCTGCCCGGCTTGTGGGCATGGGCATGGGCATGGGCATGAGCGGGATCGTGGGCCAGGGCGTGCCCGTGGGCATGCGCGTGGCTTTGCGGGTGCTCATGGGCGTGGTGATGCGGCGCTGCGGCCGCCACCTCGTGGTGGTGTTCGTGGCCGTGGTGCCACAACTCGGCCTTGTCCAGCAGGAAAAAGAACACCAGCCCCACCAGCAGAGTGAGGAACAGGTCGTGGGCACCGGCCTGGCTCTCGAACGCCTCGGGCAGCAGGTGCAGGAAGGCGGTGGCCAGCAAGGCGCCCGCGGCCAGACTCAGCATGTGCTGGGTGTAGCGCGCCAATGCGCCAAAGCTCAGGGCCGCGGCAATCCAGACGCTGCCGATGCCGGCGGCCAGGGTGCCGATCCAGATCGCTACCAATAACATAGCTAAATATGACCATTCCACGCTGGGATGTAGCCAATTTTTTCAGATTTTCAGCAAAAAAGGCGGCCCGGGAGGTCGGTCGGGCCGATCGGGGACGCCGCGAGTGCCCGTTGTGGGCGCCCAAGGCGGATTCATCTTAGCAAGCGTGTCAAGCGCTCGCCACGCGGGCGGCGCATCGCGCTATTCCACGAACAGCAGGCCCGGTGCCTCCAGCATGCCGCGCACCGCCTGGATGAAGGCCGCCGCATCCGCGCCATCGACCACGCGATGGTCGAACGAGGACGACAGGTTCATCATCTGGCGCACCACGATAGCGCCGCCCCGCACCACCGGGCGCTCGACCATGCGGTTGACGCCGACGATGGCCACCTCAGGGTGGTTGATGATGGGCGTGTTGGCGATGCCGCCCAGGGCGCCCAGGCTGGTCAGCGTGATCGTCGAGCCGCTGAGTTCCTCGCGGGTGGCCTTGCCGGCGCGCGCCGCCTCGGCCACGCGGGCGATCTCGCTGGCGCAGGCCCAGAGGTCCAGCGCCTCGGCGTGGCGCAGCACCGGAACCATCAGGCCGTTGCCGGTCTGGGTCGCAATGCCCAGGTGCACCGCCCCGTGGCGCGTGACGACGCCCACCTCGTCGTCGAAGCGGGCGTTGATCTGCGGAAACTTCCGCACCGCCAGCACCATGGCGCGCACCAGCAGGGGCAACAGCGTGAGGCGCGCTCGCTGGCCTTCCCAGCGCGCATTGAGCTGCCGGCGCAAGGCTTCCAGTTCGGTGACGTCGATTTCCTCCACGTAGCTGAAATGCGGGATGCGGCGCTTGGCGTCCTGCATCTTGATCGCTATCTTGCGGCGCAGGCCGATCACGGGGATGGTTTCGGTGGTGTTGATTTCTTCAAACCTGTTGACCCGAACCGGCACCGCCACCACCGCCTTCACGGGCGCACCGGACGCCTCGCGTGCGGGCACGGGTGGCGCCAAGCCAGGGTGGGCGCGGGCATGGGCGTCCAGGTCCGCCTGCACGATCCGCCCGGCCGGACCGGTCGCACGCACCCGCTCCAGCGGGATGCCCAGTTCCCAGGCGCGCCGGCGCACGGCGGGTGAAGCGATCGGGCGCTCGAAGGCGTTGCCTTGCGTGACTCGCGCCGCAGCTGCCGCCTCGATGGCCTGCCGCACGCGCTCGCCGGCATCGAGCGGAGGCGGCACCGCAAAGGTCGGACGAACCGGGACGGCGGGCAGTTGGGCCGGTTGGGCTGCGGGGCGAGCGGTTCCAGCGGCCGGTGCGGCACCCGCCTTCAGGTTGCCTTCGCCCTCCACTTCGAGGCGGATCAGCTCGGAACCCACGGCCACGGCCCGCCCGATGCTCCCGCCCAGCGTCAGCACCCGGCCCGCCACGGGCGAGGGAATTTCCACCGTGGCCTTGTCCGTCATCACGTCGGCCAGCACCTGGTCGGCGACCACGGTGTCGCCCTCCTTCACATGCCAGGCGACCAGTTCCACCTCGGCAATGCCTTCGCCGATGTCCGGCGTCTTGATGATGTACGTGCCCATCATGCCTCCATGGCGCGAAGAAAGGCCGCGCCCACGCGGGCGGGGCCGGGGAAATACAGCCACTCCTGGGCGTGCGGATAGGGTGTGTCCCAGCCGGTGACGCGCTCGATCGGCGCCTCCAGATGGTAGAAGCAGTGCTCCTGCACCAGCGACAGCAGCTCCGCGCCAAAGCCGCAGGTGCGCGTGGCCTCGTGCACCACCACGCAGCGCCGGGTCTTTTTGACCGAAGCGACGATCGTGTCCAGGTCCAGCGGCCACAGGGAGCGCAGATCGATGATCTCGGCGTCGATGCCGGTCTCGCGCGCGGCCGCCTCGGCCACGAACACCATGGTGCCGTAGGCCAGCACGGTGAGCTGGCTGCCGGCGCGAAACACCGAGGCCGACTCCAGCGGCACCGTGTAGTAGCCCTCGGGCACTTCACCCAAGGCGTGCTGCGACCAGGGCACGACCGGGCTCTCGTGGTGGCCGTCGAACGGCCCGTTGTACAGGCGCTTGGGCTCCAGGAAGATCACCGGGTCGTCGTTCTCGATAGCCGCGATCAGCAGCCCCTTGGCGTCATAGGGGTTGGACGGCATCACCGTGCGCAGGCCGCAGACCTGGGTGAACAGCGCCTCCGGGCTCTGGCTGTGCGTCTGCCCGCCGTAGATGCCGCCGCCGCAGGGCATGCGGATGGTGATGGGCGCGGTGAACTCGCCGGCCGAGCGGTAGCGCAGCCGCGCCGCCTCTGAGACGATCTGGTCCGACGCCGGGTAGAAATAGTCGGCAAACTGGATCTCCGGCACCGGGCGCAGGCCGTAGGCGCCCATGCCCACCGCAGCGCCCACGATGCCGCCCTCGGAAATCGGCGCATCGAACACCCGCGATTTGCCGTATTTTTTCTGCAGGCCCTCGGTGCAGCGGAACACCCCGCCGAAGTAGCCCACGTCCTGGCCGAAGATCACCACGTTGGGGTCGCGCTCCAGCATCACGTCCATGGCCGAGCGCAGGGCCTGAATCATGCTCATCGGCGTGGTCTTCGCGCCTTCGTTCGCCTGTGTCTTCATGAGCGTGCCTCCAGTTCCGCCAGCTGCCCACGCAGGTGCGCGGGCATGTCCTTGTAGACGTCCTCGAACATTGAGGCCGCGCTGGGAATGTGGCCGTCGAGCAGCGTGCCGTAGGACTCCGCCTCTTTCTGGGCCGCGGCCACCTCGGCCTCCAGCTCCGCCTGAAGCTTTGTGTGCTCTTCCTCGGACCAAAGCTTTTCGCGGATCAGGTGCTGCTTGAGCCGCGCAATCGGGTCGCCCAGCGGGAAATGCGCCCAGTCGTCGGCGGGCCGGTATTTGCTCGGGTCGTCCGAAGTCGAATGCGGCCCGGCGCGGTAGGTCACCCACTCGATCAGCGTCGGCCCGTGGTTGCTGCGCGCGCGCTCGGCAGCCCAGGTGGAGGCCGCATAAACCGCCAGGAAGTCGTTGCCATCCACCCGCAGCGAGGGGATGCCGCAGCCGATGCCGCGCGCCGCAAACGTCGTTCCCTCCCCCCCGGCAATCGCCTGGAAGGTGGAGATGGCCCACTGGTTGTTCACCACATTCAGGATCACCGGCGCGCGGTAGACATGGGCGAAGGTCAGCGCGGTGTGGAAATCGGCCTCGGCGGTGGCGCCGTCGCCGATCCAGGCCGAGGCGATCTTCGTGTCGCCCTTGATCGCCGAGGCCATGGCCCAGCCCACCGCCTGGATGAACTGCGTGGCCAGGTTGCCCGAGATCGAGAAGAAGCCGGCGTCGCGCATCGAATACATCACCGGCAGCTGCCGGCCCTTGAGCGGGTCGTGCGAGTTCGACATCAGCTGGCAGATCAGCCCGACCAGCGGCACCTCACGCGCCATCAGCAGGCTTTGCTGGCGGTAGGTGGGGAAACACATGTCGCCTGCGGCCAGCGCCAGCGCATGGGCGGCGCCGATGGCCTCCTCGCCCAGGCTCTGCATGTAGAAGGACAGTTTCTTCTGCCGCTGCGCGATCAGCATGCGGGCGTCGAACACGCGCGTCTTGAGCATGGCGCGCAGACCCTTGCGCAGCAGAGCTGGCTCCAGCTTCGGCGCCCAAGGGCCGACGGCCTGGCCCTCGTCGTCGAGCACCCGCACCAGGTTAAAGGCCAGGTCGCTGGTCTGCGCCGGCTTGACGTCCAGCGGCGGGCAACGGGCCGCGCCGGCCGGCGCCAGATGCAGGTAGGCGAAATTGGTCTCATGGCCAGGCCGGGCCGAGGGCTCCGGCACGTGCAGGCGCAAGGGTTGATGGGATTTCATGGACAGGTCTCCTCGCAAAGGCAGGCGCAAGCATGGCACTGAACCGCGCCCAGGGCAATGGCGTTGCCACACCCCGGCGTGCGCGGACAGTGGGGATGTGGGTCCGCAAGACTCTTGACTTGATAGCGCCTGATGACCCGTCGACGCCGGGTTCTGGTTGATTTGATCTGAAAGTGATCGTTGAGATGGCCCCACGGCATCCCCAAGGCCACGGCCCAGGCCTCCTTGAATGCCGGAAGCCGCAAGGGCTGGTCGTTGCCGGGGTTGGGCGAACGCCAAGGCCGGCCGCAAGCGCCTTGACGAGGTCAAGCCTCGCGATAAACTGAATTCATGCTGACCCCGACCGTTGCGTTCTTCTCCCCCGTGTCGGGCCGGGGTGCGGGCGGGCCACCGTGAAAATCCGGCGCGCCAGCCAGGTCACCACCGCGGCGATCGTCCTGGTGTCATTGATTGCATTCGTCTGCCTGCTGGTGGCACGGCAATCCTGGATCGTCTCGCGCGGGGCCTACGAAGCCCGCCTGGCGATGCTCGCCCACACCGACCGGCTGGTCGCCGCCAGTGATCGCATGACCGACGCGGTGCGCGCCTTTGCCACCACCGCGGATCGGCGCCATTACGACAGCCTTCTGCAGGCCTTGCAGGCCGAGCGCAAGCAGGAGTTGTCGGTGGACGGCCTGCGCCGGATGGGGTTCACCGATGACGAGTTGGCGCTGCTGGCGCGTGCCCGGCACCAGACCGAGCGGCTTGCCGGGCTGGACCAGCAGGCCATTGCCGCGGTCGACGCGGGCAAGCTGGGCGAGGCCATCCGCATCGTGTATGGCCCCGAGTACGGTGCCGCGAAGAACGCCGTCATGGAACCGATCGCCGAGGCCCGGCGCCAGCTGGAGCAGCGGCTGGCCGACAACGCCGCCGAACTGGCCCAGCGCGGGAAGGTCCTCAACGACCTGGCCTTGCTGGCACTCCTGGTCAGTGCGGCCATCGTCCTGGCCGTGCTGGTGCTGTTCTACCAGCGGCGCGTCGTGAATCCCCTGGTGGACATCGATGCCAGCCTCAGGGCACTCATCGCGCGCCAGGACGGCGCGGCCATCGGGCACCAGAAGGACACCTCAGAAATCGGCGAGCTGGCGCGCTCGATCGAGCAATACCGGCTGACCGTGGCCGAGGCCGACCGCCAGCGCTGGGTCAAGACCAGCCTGGCGGAGATTGCCGATGGCCTGCTGGGCATCGAGCAGCCCACGGAGATGGGCGGCCCACTGCTGTCGTCGCTGATGCCGCTGCTGGGCGGCGGCCGTGGCGCCTTTCATCTGTTTGATGAGGCCGACGGGCGCTACCACTTTGCCGGAGGTTACGGCCTGGAGGCCGGCCCGACGGCGACCGCGTTTGCGGCCGGCGAAGGTATGGCAGGGCAGGCGGCAGCCGAGCGCCGGACCATCCGCCTCACCGACCCGCAAGATGGCAACCTGTACCTCGGCTCGACCCCGGGTCAGGCGCCGCCGCGCCTTCTGGTGGCCGTGCCTTTGCTGACCGATGACACCGTGCCCGCGGTGCTGGAGATCGCCATCTTTGGCGCGCTGACCCCCGAGCAAAACAGCTTGCTCGACGACGTCGCCCCGATGGCGGCGCTCAAGCTCGATGTGCTGCAACGCAGCCTGCGCACCCGCCAGTTGCTGGACCAGGTGCAGGCCAGCGAGGCCGAGCTGCGCCACATCAACTTCCTGGCCGACAGCGCGCTGGACCTCACCAAGGCGGGCTACTGGCATGTGCCGCTCGACGGCACCGGCTGGTACAACTCCTCCGAGCGTGCCGCCCGCATCTTCGGCGACCTGCCGGCGCCGGGCCACCGCTACCAGATCGCCGAGTGGTCGCAGAACGTCTTTGCCGGCGACGAAGAGGCCGCCAAGGCCACCATGGAGCACTTCAGCGCCGCGATCGCCGGGACGATTCCGGTGTACGACTCGACCTATGCCTACAAACGGCCGGTGGACGGGCGCGTCGTCTGGATCCACGCGCTGGGCCATGTGGTCAAGAACGCTGCGGGCGAGGCCACCGATATCTTCGGCGTCACCCAGGACATCACCGAGTTCAAGATGCTGGAAATGGCGCTGACCGGCGCCAAGCAGAAGGCCGAAGAGGCCACGCAGATGAAGTCCATGTTCCTGGCGAACATGAGCCACGAAATCCGCACGCCGATGAACGCGATCATCGGACTCTCCCACCTGGCGCTGCGCACGCCGCTGAGCGCCAAGCAGCGCGATTACCTGACCAAGATCCACACCGCCGGCACCTCGCTGCTGGCCGTGATCAACGACATCCTGGACTTCTCCAAGATCGAGGCCGGCAAGCTCAGCATCGAGAACACGGCGTTCCGTCTGGACGAGGTCATCGATTCGGTCATCACGGTCACGGGGCAGAAGGCGCATGAAAAGGGGCTGGAGTTCCTGGCGCACCTGCCAGCCTCGGTGCCGCCATGCCTGGCGGGTGATCCGTTGCGCCTCGGGCAGATCCTCACCAACCTGGTCAGCAATGCGGTCAAGTTCACCGAGCACGGGGAGATCCGGCTGCGGGTGGAGGCGCTGGAGCCGTCGGGCGACCGCTGCCAGCTCCGCTTTTCGGTGCAGGACACCGGCATCGGCATGACGCGGGAGCAGGCCGACCGTCTGTTCCAGCCCTTCACGCAGGGCGACATGTCCACGACCCGCAAGCATGGCGGCACCGGCCTGGGCCTGACGATCTGCCGCCGCCTGGTCGAGATGATGGAGGGGCAGATCGGGCTGGAGAGCGAGCCGGACGTGGGCACGACGGTCTCCTTCACGGCTTGGTTTGGCGTGGGGGAACCGAAGGCGGCGGGCACAGTGGTGCCCGAGGGCCTGGCCAGCCTGCGAGTGCTGGTGGCCGACGACAACGTTGCGGCCAGCGAGATCATTCAGGAGGCCTTGCGCGGCATGGTGCAGTGCGTCGACGTGGTCAGCTCCGGGCCGGCTGCAGTGGCCGAAGTCCGGCGCATGGACGCACGCCAGCCCTATGACGTGGTCTACATGGACTGGCGCATGCCGGGCATGGACGGTCTTCAGGCCGCGCGCCTCATCCGCAGCGACGAGTCGATGCACCAGCAGCCGGCCATCGTGCTGGTGACAGCCTTCGGCCGCGAGGAGATCCGGGACGAGGCCGAGCACCTGCAGCTGGACGGCTACCTGCTGAAGCCGTTGACACGGTCCATGCTGGTCGACTCGCTGGTCAACGTCGTAGGCGCGGGGACCCCAGAGGCACCCCTGCACGCCGAGCCAGCCCAGAGCCCGAGTTTCCCGGGCTTGCGCGTGCTGCTGGTCGAGGACAACGACATCAACCAGCAGATTGCCACGGAGCTGCTGGAGGGCGCCGGTGCATCCGTGGAAGTTGCCCACCACGGGCGGCAGGCGGTGGACCGCCTGCTGGGCGGCGGGGACTACCACCTGGTGCTGATGGACCTGCAGATGCCGGAGATGGACGGTTACCAGGCCACGGCCCGGATCCGCGCCGAGCCGCGCCTGGCACAGCTGCCGATCATCGCCATGACCGCCCACGCGACCACCGAGGAACGCCAGCGCTGCCTGGACGCCGGCATGAACGACCACGTGGCGAAACCGATCGATCCGGCACTGTTGTTTGCCGCGCTGGGCCGCTACTACGCGCCAACGCTGAGTCCGGCGACCCCCGGCGCGGCACCGCCGGCCGATGGCGAAGCGATTCCGGCCATCGAGGGCCTGGCGGTGGAGGACGCGCTGGCGCGCATCGGCGGCAACCGCGAGCTTTACCGCAAGCTGCTGCGTCAGTTCCTGACCCAGGCGTTCATGCCGGATGAGATTGAGCGGGCACTGGCCGCCGGCGACGGGCCGGCCGCCGAACGGTTGGCCCACACCGTGCACGGGGTGGCAGCCAATCTGGGCGCCCGAGGCGTGCAGGCCCGCGCGGCCGACCTGGAGCAGGCCTTGCGGGAGCGGGCCGAGGTCCGGACCGTGGCCGCTTGCCAGGAAGCGTTTCGAGCCAGCCTGGATGCCTTCGTCGCGCGCCTGCGTGCCGCCCTGCCCCCGGACCCAGTGGCCGATGCAGGCACGGCCCAGGCGGTGGACCCGCAGCAGATGGCCGCTGTGGCCGCCCAGATGCAAGGCCTGCTGGGCCGGTTCGACGCCGCCGCCACCGAGCTCTTGGACACCCATCGGGACCTGTTTCGCGCCCTGCTCTCGCCGGATCGTTTTCCTACCTTCGAAGCCCAGATCACGGGCTACGCCTTTGCCGAAGCCCGCGCCACGCTGGCCCAGGCCGCCGCAGACAAGGACCTTGCCCTGCCATGAACGCCTCACCCGCCGACAGCCGCGTTCTGATCGTGGAGGACGCCCCCGCCAACATCCAGGCCCTCACCGCCATCCTGCGGGAAAAAGGCTACGCGATCAGCATCGCCACCAACGGCCGACAGGCGCTCGACGTGCTGGCCGCGGTGCGGCCGGACCTGATCCTGCTGGACGTCATGATGCCGGAGATGGACGGTTTCGAGACCTGCACGCGTATCAAGGCTTCGGCGCAGTGGCGCGACATCCCGATCATCTTCCTGACCGCGAAGTCCGAGACGGGCGACATCGTGCGTGGCTTCGAGCTCGGCGCAGTGGACTACGTGGCCAAGCCGTTTCACGCCCACGAGCTGCTGGCGCGGGTGCACACGCATCTGGCCATGCACCGCCTGCGACGGGAAAACGAACAGCTGGTGCGCGCGGAGTCCGAAAACGCCCGCCACCGGTCCGTGGCCCAGATGGTGGCCGGCGTGGCGCACGAGATCAACACGCCGCTGGGTGTCATCAACACCGCTGCCAGCCTGCTGACCCGTTGGCTGGCCGAACCGGTCATGGTGACCCTGGCCAAGACCGCGGACGGCCAGATGATGGCCGAAGACCTGGCCGAGGCGGCCGGGCTGATCACCCGCAACGCGCACCGCGCCCACAAGCTGGTGCAGGATTTCAAGAAGGTTTCGGTGAACCAGATCACCGATGTGCGCGAGAGAACCAGCCTGGCCGAGACCATCGAAGAAACCGTCAATCTGTTTCGAGCCACCGCCCGGCGGTCGCCTATGCAAGTCATGTTCACGAACAACTTGCCACAACCGCGCGGCGAGTGGACGGGCTACCCCGGTTCGCTCTCGCAGGTGCTGCTGAACCTGCTGAGCAACGCGCAGCGCTATGCCTACCCCGAAGGAGTTGGCGGCCGGGTGGAGATCGAGCTGTCGGCTGACCCGCCGGGCATGCCCGACGGCTACCAAATCACGGTGCGCGACTTCGGCCAAGGCATCCCGCCCGAGAACCTGCCGCGCATCTTCGAGCCGTTCTTCACCACCGGGCGCGGCCAGGGAGGCAGCGGCCTGGGCATGTCCATCGTGCACACCATCGTCACGGCCCACATGAAAGGAGCGATCGCCATCACCTCGACTTTGGGTGAAGGAACCACTGTGGTCATGCACCTGCCCCGTACGGTTCCGGCGTAGTGCTCGTGAACGACGAAAGCTCTGAACCGGATTCCCGGAGAAGCCTAGGGAAGACACCAGACGCTTTGCCCGCTTCGATCAATACGCTGCGTGAGCACACCTCCACTTTGCCTTCCGCTGAGTTCATTTCAAGGGTTGAGGCAACCTGATTCTCAACACGAAAAGGGGTCTGAAATGTTTCAGAAAGAGTTTGAAGTTCTGGTCGTCGACGATGACCCCGATGTGCTGGCTGTGACCAAACTGGCGATGCGGGGCATCAAGGTCTACGGCATTCCCTTGAAAGTTCGTACTTGCGCGAGCCTGGCCGAAGCCATCGAGTTGTTCAACACCAAAGCCGATCTGCTGCCGGCGCTGGCTGTCGCCTTGATCGACGTGGTGATGGAGACCGACACCGCGGGCCTGGACCTGTGCAGGTACGTGCGCGAGGAACGCAAGAATCAGTTGACCCAGCTGTTCATCAGGACCGGTCAGCCCGGCACGGCGCCGGAGCGTTCTGTGATCGATCGCTATGACGTCAATGGCTACTTCACCAAGGCCGAGGCCACGGAGGACAAGATCTACTCCATGGTCAAGAGTGGCATTCGACAGTTTTACTGGTCGTTTTTCGCGGTGGGCGTTCTGGGAGAGATGCGCCGAGTCGCCGCTGCAGTGGGCTCACGCGCCCGGATCGCCAGCATCATCCAGGACCACTACGACCGAGCCTTCCTGGAGCGCACTGGTGAGCCCGTGGGTTCCTACACCAATGTGAATGTCGCCTGCATCTTCGGTGACGAGGTTGCGGCTTCCTACGGCTGGAATCAAGAGGCAGCGCTTGAGGCGCGCGACCGCCTGGACAAACTCGAAGGTGTACCCATCGGCGAGCCCGGCGACAAGTACGTGATTGACGAAAACAATCAGTTGCTCGTCAAGGTCTGCGCACGTCCAGGCATCGCGGCGGCTTGCCTGGTCTCGACGCCCACGTTTCGGGTACCGGATTTCGTGCCTGAAGTGGTCTATTACTCCATCTGCTCGCATGCGGCCAACTGGAATTCTTCCAGCTAGTTCAAACGCCCGTCCACCCGCAAACGGACAGAAGCCAAACACGCATCGACCAGAATTCCTCGGGTTTCTTTTGAACGACGAATCCGGCATCCCTGAAATTCCATGCCTGGTGAGGCGCTGCTACCGGCGGCAGCGCGGAAGTACCCCACGCACCTGACCCGCAGGAACCAACGCAGGGTACGTGCTCCACGGCGGGTGAACTCGTCTGGGTGTCCCTCACCCACCCGAGCGGTTCGTGCGCCATTCACCTAGGGAAGACACCAACAACCTGTATTCTTCGGACCAATAGACTGCGCGGGAGCGAAACCGGGCCCTCACGGACGGGCGAAACCTCACCCGCTGGCCCAGTTGATCTTCACCACATCATCACGGAGCAAGACATGTTTCAAAAGGAATGGGAAGTTCTCGTCGTCGATGACGACCCCGACGTGCTTGCCGTCTCGAAGTTGGCGTTGCGCAGCGTCAAGGTCTACGGGGTTCCGCTGAAAATCCACACCTGCGGGAGCATGGCCGAGGCGGTTGAGCTGTTCAACACCAAGGCGGACCTGCTGCCGTCGCTGGCCGTGGCTCTGATCGACGTGGTGATGGAGACGGATACCGCCGGTCTGGACCTCTGCCGCTTCGTGCGGGAGGAGCGGAAAAACCCCTTGACCCAGCTCTTCATCCGTACCGGCCAACCCGGCGTTGCGCCGGAGCGCGCGGTGATCGACCGCTACGACATCAACGGGTACTTCACCAAGGCCGAAGCCACGGAGGACAAGCTTTATTCGATGATCAAGAGCGGCGTGCGCCAGTACTACTGGTCGGCCTTCGTGCTGGGCATCGTTCCAATGGTGCGCCAGATCGCGGCGGAATTCGGGTCCCGCGCGGCGATGGCGAAGACCCTCCAGAACTTCTACGACGCGGCCTTTCAGGAGCGTTCCGGTGCCCCGATCGAGTCCTATTCGAACATCCGCATCGCCAGCATGTTCGGTGGGGAGATCGCGGCCATCGTGGGCTGGGACACGGCTTCGGCCTTTGCGGCGCGAGACCGCCTGCTGCAGTTGCCTGGCGTGCCCTTGGGGCTGCAGGGCGACCAGTACGTGATTGGCGATGACCACCAGTTGCTGATCAAGGTGGGCGCGCGTCCGAACGTCGCCGAGGCTTACCTCGTGGCCACCCCCACGTTTCGCGTGCCGGAATTCGTGCCCGAAGTCATGTACAACGCGCTGTCGGCCATCGCGTCCAACTGGCATTTTTCAAAATAGCCCGCAGGGGAAGCACCGCACCGCCGCAAGGCCACAATTCCGAATTCACCATCGTCAAAGGAGACCCGCATGCACCTGTCCGAGTTCCACGTCGTCCTGGTCGACGACGAGCCCGATGTCCTGGAGGTCTCCCGGCTCGCCATGCGGCATTTCAAGGTGTATGGCCTGCCGATCCGGCTGCACACCGCGACCAGCAAGGCGCAGGCCATCGAGGTGCTGAGCGGCCTGACGCTGGGCCGGCCGGACATCAGCATGGCCTCGGTCGCGCTGATCGACGTGGTGATGGAGACCGACCATGCCGGGCTCGAGTTGTGCGACCACATCCGTGAGGTGATGAAGAACCGAACCATGCAGATCTGCGTGCGCACGGGTCAGCCCGGCATCGCCCCGGAACGTGCGGTGCTGGACCGGTATGACATCCAGGGCTATTTGTCCAAGGCCGAGGCGACCGAGGACAAGCTGTACACCGTGGTCAAGGCAGGCATACGGCAGGCTTCGTTCATCGGGCAGTCCCACGCCTTGCAGGATCTGTTGCGCTACCTGATCCCGTCCGCCACTTCGAAGAGTGCGATCGCAGACGCCTTGCGAAACTGGCAGCGGCTGGCCCGCCTCACGCTCGCGGGCACCAAGGCCCAGACGATCGAGTCTTCGCTGGCCTACATCGTCGATGGCGAATTCGTCACCGGTGTGGGGGACTGGCAGGACGCTGGCACCGCGACCCGACGGCGCGACGAACTGGCGGCCTTGCCGTCCGAGGCGTTCAACGAAGACGGCGACCGGTTCACGGTCGATGGCCGCGATCTCCTGATCCAGATCGCACCGACCGACCTGAATGCCGGTGTGCATTACCTGCTCAGAGGGACGGCCACACCACCCGATTGGGAAATCTTCCTGTACCACCGCTACCTGCGCTCCTTCTCGGCGCTGTGGAAGCTCGCGCACTGACCACACGCCGCAGCGGCCTGAGGGCGCCCGGTGACGGTCTCTCACCGGATGGCACCCGCCGGTGATCATCGGCGCCCTCCTCCTATTTGAATCCGCCTTGACGGCGGGCAAAGACAGCGCGGATAGCCCACTGCCGCAGCTTGCCCGCGGCAGGGCCGTGCCCCATGATTGTCTGGCGGGCGATTCGGTTTCCAGGTCGCAAGCGCTCAGGGTCAGGCGATAGAGCCGCCCTGATCGGGGTCCGACCAGCCGTCGCCGCAAGGGCATCGGTTCAAACAACCCATAGGTGTGCATCATGGTTGACCTCTCCAAGCGCGATCTCTTGAAACTTTCTGGTTTGGCCGGCGGTGCGGTCGCCTTGGGCAGCGGGTTGAGCGGTTGCGGGCTGGGAAGTTCGGCCAACGCGGCCACAGGGCTTTCGCCCGAAAAGAACACGCTGTTCGCCAGCCTGCCCGAATACAAACTCGGCTCGAAACCGGTCGTCGGCGACATGATGCGCATCACGTTCCTTGGCACCACGCCGCTGGAGCGACTCACGCAGTCGTGCAGCAGCGTGTTTGTCGAACTGGGCAATGGCGAGTGTTTCGTCTTCGACTGCGGCGCAGGTGTCACGATCAAATACACGACGATGCAGATAGCCTATTCGAAGATGCGCAAGATTTTCTTCACACATCTGCATGGCGACCATACCAGCGACCTGACGCACATTTACTGTTTCGGGCCGCAGGGCGATGCAAAGTCACCGCTGTACATCTGGGGCCCGTCGGCATCGGGTGTGCAAGACCCGGTGGATGGTACCTATTACGACGATGGCACGCTGAACTTCGCCTACCATTTCCGCGAAATGAACCGCTGGCACACCGAGTCACAAAGCTTCGTGCCGACGCGCTACACGGACTCAGAGGGCGACGGCTACGACATCTTTGCCACCGAACTGAACTGGAGGAACGGTGATACCTCGCGCTCCTGGACTACGCGCCCGTCAATTCCGAAGCCACCGTCTGGCCAGTGGGTGGCCTACGAGGCCAATGGCGTGCGTGTCTCCTATTTCCCGGCCATCCATGGCCGCGCAGGCTCGGTCAGCTACAAGCTGGAATGGAAGGGGCTGTCGATGATCTTCACCGGCGACACCAAGCCGAACCGCTTCCTGATCGAGAACGCCAGCAATGGGCCGACCCCGGTGGACGTGCTGATCAGCGAGATGGTGGTGCCACCCCAGTTCTGGGCCACCAAGCTGTCCGGCCAAAGCGATCCCAACAACGTCCAGTACCAGCTCGCACTGAAAAATTCCTGGGCCGTGCAGGAAAATTCGCACACGCCCCAAAAGGCGCTGGGATATATCCTCAACGAGATCGCCAAGAACGGCAAGCCACCGCGCCTGGCGGTCGGAACGCACTTCCAGGCCGAGGACGACACCATCGTGCCAGCGCTGGCAGACATTCGATCCTGGTATTCGGGGCCCTTCACGGTCGCGAGCGACTTCATGGTGATTGACGTGACGCGCGATGCCGTCACGCCCATGCGAGCGATCGTCTCGGACTACGCCTGGAACCCACCGCCGGCCGACCCGCGCAGCGGCTACACCGACGATCCGAAATACAAGGACAAGCGTCCCGTGAATCCCTACGCACCGATGGCGCCGCTGGCGCAGTTCGATCCATGGCTGCTGGCCCACGTCATTCCACCGTGCTTCTACGATCAGGAGGATTTGAGCTGCGTCACGCCCTATCCGCCGCCCTACAAGTCTGAATAGGCCGCGACCGGGGGCACATGCCCAGCGGCGGCGATCAGCGAGGGAGACGGTTCACGGCACCCGTTTTTGGGTTTATCCTGAGCGCCTAACGCTAATTTTTTGGGAGCATCATGCGTCAACACCTTTCCAACCTTGTCGCCGCAGCCTTGGTGCTGACAACGATGACCGGGGCCGTGGCCCAGACGTCCCCCCAGGCAGCAAACGGCCCCTCTTCAACGGTGCTGACGCCCAAGGCGCAATACGACGCCAGCGTCAAGCGAGCCAAGACACGCCTCGAGGGCGACCAGAAGATCTGCAATGCCGAAACGGAATCGGCCACACGCATGCAGTGCAAGCGCGACGCACAGAGTGAATACGACAAGGCCGTCGCCGCAGCCAAAGCCGAGATGACCGCAGCGGGCCAGCCCGTTGCCGCTGCGCCAGCCTGCGTCGATTGTGGCAAGGTTGTCAGCGTGAAGCAGGTCGAGAAGAAGGGGGAAGGCAGCGCCGTGGGACTGATCGGCGGTGGCGTTGTCGGCGGTGTGCTGGGGCACCAGATCGGCGGCGGCACCGGCAAGACTCTGGCCACCGTTGCGGGTGCTGCGGGTGGCGCCTACGCAGGGCGCGAGGTGGAAAAGAAAATGAAATCGAAGAACGTATGGAAGGTGGATGTCAGCTTCTCCGGTGGCGGCACCTCCAGCTACGAGTTCGAAAACAACCCAGGCTACAAGGTGGGCGACAGCGTCAAGCGAGCGGGCAACAGCATCACCCGTCCGTGACCTGCCTGACGCGCAGCCCCTTCGCGACTGGGGCTATGATTCCATTCAATCCGCTATTGGGCACCCCTGCCCAGAGCGATCGCGGGTACAGAGAAGACCGTTTTTGAGGAGATTCAGGTGATCAAACGCATTTTTTCCTGGCTCACCGGGGCTGCTTTCGGTCTGGCCCTGCTGCTGCCCCAGGCGGCCTTTGCGCAGACCGCCGCCAAGCCGTTCAGCAACGAGCAACTTGAGCAGATGACGGCGCCTGTTGCTCTGTATCCGGACTCCCTGCTGGCGCAGCTGTTCATGGCCACCACTTACCCTGACGACTTCGCGGCCGCCGCGGCCTGGTCGAAGAGCCATCCCAACGACAAGGGCGATGCGGCCGTCAAGCTGGTGGAGAACCAGCCCTGGGACCCCTCGGTTGCCTCGCTGGTGGCTTTCCCTGAAGTGCTGATCACCTTCGGCGACAAGCCCGACTGGGTGCGCAACATGGGCGACGCCTTTCTGGCCCAACCCGAGGATGTGATGAACGCGGTGCAACGCCTGCGCCAGAAAGCCCAGCAAGCGGGCAACCTCAAGAGCAACGAGGAGATCAAGGTCTCGACGCAGAAGCCCGAGGCGCCCGTGACCACGGTCGTGCAGCAGTCGGCGCCGCCAGCGCAGGTGATCGTGATCGAGCCGGCGCAGCCCAGTGTGGTCTATGTGCCGGCATACAACCCGGCCTATGTCTATGGACCCTGGCCGTACCCCGCCTACCCACCCTACTACTACCCCCCGCCTCCGGGCTACTGGTTCTCCCGCACCATTGCCACCGGCATTGCCTGGGGCATCGGCATCGGCATCAGCAACGCGCTGTGGGGCGGCTGCAACTGGGGCCATGGCAGCGTGAATGTCAATGTCAACCGCTACAACAACATCAACGTGAACCGGCAGATCAACGCCAACGGCAACCGGTCGAACTGGAACCACAACCCCGAGCGTCGTGGCAATACGCCGTACCGCGGCGGGGACGCGACCCGTCAGAACCTTGACAAGAAGTACCAGTCAGGCAACCGGGAACAGTATCGAGGCAAGGACACAGGGCGTGACCCGTCGCGCGACGCCAGCCGAGAGCGCGCCGCGCAGACGATGCAGGACCGCGGCGTTGCCGCCAACACTGGATCGGCCCGTGACAGGGCCCAAAGCGTGGATCGCGGTGCGATGCAACAAGGCCTGCAAAACATGGATCGCGGGGCAGGACAGCAGCGTCCGCAGGCTGCATCCCGAGACAACGCGCTGGCCGGCGCCGGCGACCGGCAGGCCCGCCAGCAGATGGATCGGGGCGCGGCCAGCCAACAGATGGCGCGCCCGGCGCCATCTGCCCGCCCCGCCCCGTCGGGCGGTGGTGCGCGAGCCGGTGGCGGTGGCGGTGGCGGTGGTGGCGCACGGGCCGGCGGAGGCGGAGGCGGAGGCGGCGGCAGGGCTGGTGGTGGTGGCCGTGGCCGGTAACAGGAGGAATAGGACATGATGAACACAACAAGTGCTCGCAAGGCCCTGCAACAGGCGCTTGGCGCCTTCGTGATGACCGGCGCCGTGGCCCTCGCGATGCCAGCCCTTGCCCAGCAGGCCTATCCGTCGCCCTCTGCGGCTGCCGATGCCTTTGTCGACAGTCTGGCCCGCAACGACGACACGCAGTTGAAGACCGTACTCGGTGCCGGCTATGGCCGCTACATCCCGCCTGAGACCGCCGACTACCAGGATCGGCTCAATTTTCTGGCTGCCTGGGCACGCGGAAACAAGATCGTGGCGTCGGGCGACAACAAGGCCATGCTGGAAGTCGGCACCAACGGCTGGACGCTGCCGATCCCGATTGTGAAGACGGCCGCCGGCTGGAAGTTCGACATCAAGGCGACCCCGGCCGAATTGCAGACCCGTCGCATCGGACGCAACGAACTGGCCGCGATCCAGACGGTGCTCGCCGTCGCTGACGCCCAGGAAGAGTTCTATGCAGCCAACCCGGATGGACGGGCCGTGAAGCACTTCGCGCAGCGCGCCGTCTCAACCCCTGGCAAGCGCGACGGCTTGTACTGGCCCTCGGCAGCCAATGCGCCGGAGAGCCCGCTGGGTCCGGCGTTTGCGGACGTCCGGCCCGGGCAGGCCTATCACGGCTACCGCTATCACGTGCTGACCGAACAGGGCAAGGACGCGCCAGGCGGCGCCCGGAGCTACCTGCGCAATGGCTTGATGACCGAGGGGTTTGCCTTGGTTGCCTGGCCGGAGCGCTACGGCGACACGGGGGTGATGACCTTCATCCTCAGTCGCGACGGCACGGTCTACCAGAAGAATCTGGGGCCTGCCACCGACGCGGCCGCGCGCCGGATGAAGGTCTACAACCCGGACGCGAGCTGGCAGAAGGTGGCGCCTGCCAAGTAGCGGTATGAGCCCGCACGCATACTGGCCTTGCAGGGTGCGGCGGACACCGCTCAGGTTCAGGGCTGCTCGTCTGAGCCAGGAACCTGGGTGAAGCGCGCAGGCCGCTTCTCAAAGAATGCGGCGATGCCTTCCCGAGAGTCTGGCAGCAGGGATGCGGTGGCCATGCGCTCCACCGCGAAGTCATAAGCATCATCCTGTGGCAGGTCCACCTGCCGATAGAAGGCCTGCTTGCCAAGCTCCTTGGACAGTGCGCTGCCACGGGTGGCCCGCTCGATCAGATCCCGGGTTTCGGCTTCGAGCCGATCAGGGGCAACGGCCTTGTTGATGAGTCCCCAGTCGGCCGCGGTGGCCGCATCGATGGCATCGCCGGTCATGGCCATCTCCAGGGCGCGCTTGCGGCCCACGTTGCGCGCCACCGCCACCAGCGGGGTGTGACAGAACAGGCCCGCCTTGCCGCCGGGAATGGCAAACATCGCAGTGCTGGCGGCCACCGCGAGGTCACAACTGGCCACCAACTGGCACCCGCCGGCCGTTGCCAGCGCGTGGACCCGCGCCACGACGGGCTGCGGAAGGCTCTGGATCGTGTTCATCATCGTGGTGCACACCCGGAACAGTTCACGCGCCTGCTCCAGACCTGCGCCCGCCATGTCGGCGAAATCATGGCCGGCGCTGAACACCGGGCCGTTGGCGGCCAGAATCACCCCGCGCGCGTCGGTCCGCGCGATCGCCGTCAACGCGGCTGTCAGTTCGCGCATCACACCCAGCGACAGGGCATTGCGTTGATCGACGCGGTTCAGCGTCACCGTGGTGATCGGCCCGTCGGCCGCGACAAGGAGATGCTCGTAGCTCATGGCCGCATTTGCTACGGGCGGCCTTTTCAATGCATGGCCTGCGGGTCAGGCCACGCCGTTGGCCTTGAACCAATCCAGCGCGCGCTTCCAGCCGTCGTCTGCCGCTTCCTTGCGGTAACTGGGCCGGTAGTCGGCGTGGAAGGCATGCGGTGCATCGGGGTAGACCACGAATTTCGACGCCCTGGCCGCCGCGTCGCCCGAAGCCAGCGCGACTTTCATCTTCTCGACCGTTTCCAGCGGGATGCCGGTGTCCGCCCCGCCGTAGAGGCCGAGCACCGGCCCGGCCAGATGGGCGGCGATATCGATCGGGTTCTTCGGCGTGAGGTCGTTCTGAGCGCCGACCAGGCGACCATACCAGGCCACGCCCGCCTTCACGTTCTTGTTGTGGGCCGCGTACAGCCAGGTCTGGCGTCCACCCCAGCAGAAGCCTGTGACGGCCAGTTTCCTGACGTCACCGCCGTTGGCCGCGGCCCACTTCACGGTGGCGTCGAGGTCGCCCATGACCTGGGCATCCGGCACCTTGGAGATGACTTCGGCCATGAGCTTGGCCATTTCACCGTAGCTCTGGGCGTCACCCTGGCGCTGGAACAGCTCGGGCGCAATGGCCAGGTAGCCGGCCTTGGCGAAGCGGCGTGTCGTGTCGGCGATGTACTCGTGCACACCGAAGATCTCGGACAGCACCAGCACCACGGGCAGCCCGGTCTTGCTGGCGGGCGCGGCCCGGTAGGCAGCCATCTTGAAGCCGTTGACGTCAATAGTCACCTCACCGGCTGTCAGGCCCTCACTGGACGTCTTGATGGCTGTCTGCGCCATGATCGGCAAGGTGGACGCGGCATAGCCCACGCCCAGCGCCGCCTTGAGCGCGGTGCGCCGGGTGGCGCCGGCCTCGGTGGAACGGCCGGGCAGCAAGGCATTGAATTCGGATTGAAGGTCTTCGCGCAGCATCGTCGGGACTCCGTGGGTGGGGTGATGTTGGGTGGAAAGTGCGACCCAAGCCTGGAGACAGGCTGAACCGTGCTGCCAGTCTATTGGAGAACAATGGCCGTTGTGCGCACGAGGGTTTCCATCTGCACATCGCGGTACCAGACGAAACCGTCCGGTATTTCGTCAGTGCGCCTGGTCCCAGTTCGGCCCTACACCCACCTCGGCCAGCAGCGGCACCTTGAGCTGGGCCACACCGGCCATGAGGCGGGGGATCTCCACCCGCAGCCAGTCCACCTCGGCCTCGGGCACCTCGAACACCAGTTCGTCGTGCACCTGCATGATCATCTTCGTGCCGCGCTGTTCGGCGTCCAGCACCTGCTGCACCGCCACCATGCTCATCTTGATCAGGTCCGCCGCCGTGCCCTGCATCGGCGCATTGATCGCCGCGCGCTCGGCGCCGCTTCGCCGCGGTCCATTGGGCGAGTTGATCTCCGGAAGGTACAGGCGCCGGCCGAACACCGTCTCCACGTAGCCCTGGGCCTTGGCCATCTGCCTGGTCTCGTCCATGTAGCGCTTGACGCCGGGGTAGCGCTGGAAATAGCGGTCGATGTAGGCGGCGGCCGCCTTGGTCTCGATGTCGAGGTTCTTGGCCAGGCCAAAGGCGCTCATGCCGTAGATCAGACCGAAGTTGATCACCTTGGCGTAGCGGCGCTGCTCGGAACTCACCTGCTCCGGCTCCAGGCTGAACACCTCGGCCGCCGTGGCACGGTGCACGTCCTGCCCATCGGTAAAGGCGCGCAGCAGGGCCTCGTCGCCACTGAGGTGCGCCATGATGCGCAGTTCGATCTGGCTGTAGTCGGCGCTGGCGATCAGGCTGCCCGGTGGCGCGACAAAGGCCTCGCGCACGCGCCGGCCCTCGGGCGTGCGGATCGGGATGTTCTGCAGGTTCGGGTCGTTGCTGGACAGGCGCCCGGTCACCGCTACCGCCTGCGCGTAGTGGGTGTGCACGCGCCCGGTGCGCGGGTCGGCCAGCTGGGCCAGTTTGTCGGTGTAGGTGCCCTTGAGCTTGGCCAGGCCACGGTGCTCCAGAATCTTGGCGGGCAGCGGGTAGTCCTCGGCGAGCTTCTCCAGCACCTCCTCGTCGGTGCTGCGCGCACCGGTGGCAGTCTTTTTGATGACGGGCAGGCCGAGCTTGTCGAAGAAGATTTCACCCAGCTGCTTGGGGCTGCTCAGGTTGAAGGGCTGGCCGGCAATCGCGTAGGCCTCGTTCTCCAGCGCCACGATGCGCTGGCCCAGTTCCTGGCTCTGGCGGGCCAGCGTGGGGGCGTCGATCAGCACGCCGTTGCGCTCGATGCGGTACAGCGTCTCGCTGCTGGCGATCTCCAGCTCGTAGATGGCGCGCAGCTTGTGAGCGGCCTGCAGCCGGGGCCAGAGCGTGCGGTGCACGTCCAGCGTCAGGTCGGAGTCCTCGCACGAGTACTGCGCTGCCCGGACGACGTCGACCTGCGCGAACGGGATCTGGTGCGCACCCTTTCCGCACAGCTCCTCGTAGCTGATGCCGCCGCGGCCCAGGTGGCGCTCGGCCAGGCTGCTCAGGCCGTGCGGCTTGTGCACCTCCAGCACATAGCTCTGCAACATGGTGTCGTGGGCGTAGCCCTGCACCTCGATGCCGTGATTGGCAAAGACGTGGCGGTCGTACTTGATGTGCTGGCCCAGCTTGGGCCGCTGCGGGTTTTCCAGCCAGGGCTTCAGGCGCGCCAGCACCTCGTCGAACGGCAGCTGCTGCGGTGCGTCCGGGCCGTCGTGGCGCAGCGGGATGTAGGCGGCCTCGCCGGGGGTTACGCTGAAAGATATACCGACGATCTGGGCGCGCATCTCGTCGAGCGAGGTGGTTTCGGTGTCGAGCGCGACCAGGTCCGCCGCTTCAACCCGGGCCAGCCAGGTGTCGAAGGCCTCCCAGGTCAGGATGGTGTCGTAGGTTTTGGCAGAGACCGCCGACGTCGCCGGGGCCGGATCGTCAAACAGGCCCATGTTTGCGCCCTGCTGCACGTCGGCGCGGCCGGTTGCGGGCGCGGGACCGGCGCCGGATGCGCCCGCATCGCCGCCCAGCGCCCTGGCCAGGCCCTTGAAGCCGAATTTCTCATAAAAATCACGCAAACCCAGCGTTTTCTGGTCATTGATAGCTATCGAATCTAGAGCAGGCAGGCCGTCGATCCAGTCGTCCAGCGCACAATCGGTCTTGACCGTCAGCAGCGATCGCGCGGTCGGGAGCCAGTCCAGTGCCTTGCGCAGGTTCTCGCCGGCGGCGCCCTTGATCTTGTCGGCGTTGGCAACCACGGCGTCGAGCGAGCCGTATTCCTGCAACCACTTGGCGGCCGTCTTCGGGCCGACCTTTTCCACGCCGGGCACGTTGTCCACCTGGTCGCCCACCAGGGTCTGGAAGTCCACCATCAGGCGCGCCGGCACGCCGAATTCGGCCACCACACCGGCCAGGTCGCGCCGGCGGCCGTTCATGGTGTCGATGATGGTGATGTGCTCATCCACGAGTTGGGCCAGGTCCTTGTCGCCGCTGGAGACAATCACCTCGATGCCCTGGCGCGCGGCGGTGACGGCCAGCGTGCCGATCACGTCGTCGGCTTCCACACCGGGCACATTGAGCACCTTCCAGCCCAGCAGGCGCACCACCTCGTGGATCGGCGGAATCTGCGCGCGAAGGTCGTCGGGCATGGGGCTGCGTTGCGCCTTGTACTCGGGGTAGATCGCGTCGCGGAAGGTCGGACCCTTGGCGTCGAAAACGCAGGCGGCGTAGTCGGCCCGCACCTCCTTGCGCAACGCCTGCATCATGTTGATCATGCCCCGGATGGCTCCGGTGGCCGGACTGGAGGGGTCGCCGGGCACGGCGCGCAGGTCGGGCATGGCATGGAAGGCGCGGTAGAGATAGCTGGAGCCATCCACCAGCAACAGGGTCTTCTTGTCGTTCATGGCCGCATTGTGCATGGGCCGCCGCCCGCGCGCGCGCCCCTACAATCCTCACTGGCGCCGGGAGACCGGGGTCTTGCAGCACATGGCGTGCCGCGATGCCCCAGTGGCTTGTTTTTCAAAGAAATAGCCCATTTCCCATCGTCAAATGGTCACTAGCAGCTATATTTTCATGAGCATTTCGCGTTCGCAACCTGCCTGTACGGCGGTGCGCCGCGGTGCCCACAACCCTCCATTGAACGATGGCCGTATTTACCGAAGTCACCCCGGATGAGGCCCAGCGCCTCCTGAGCGAACTGCATCTGGGCCAGCTCAGCGAACTGCGCGGCATCGAGGGCGGCATCGAGAACACCAATTACTTTGCCACCACCAGCGCAGGCCCTTGGGTGATGACGCTGTTCGAGCGCCTTTCGTTCGAGCAGCTGCCGTTCTACCTCTACCTGATGAAGCACCTGGCGCGGCACGGCATTCCGGTGCCCGATCCGGCGGCCAACGACCAAGGCGAAATCCTGCACAGGGTCTGCGGCAAACCTGCAGCGGTGGTGAGCCGCCTGCGCGGCAAAAGCCAGCTGGCGCCCGACGTGAGTCATTGCGCTGCGGTTGGCACCATGCTCGCGCGCATGCACCTGGCCGGACGCGACTTCAACCGCCACCAGCCCAATTTGCGCGGCCTGCCCTGGTGGAACGAAACCGTGCCCGTGGTGCTGCCGTTTCTCGATCCATCGCAGGCGGCGCTGATCCGCAGTGAATTGGCCTTCCAGAACCACATCGCGGCCTCCAGCGGCTATGCCGCCTTGCCACGCGGGCCAGTCCATGCCGACCTGTTCCGCGACAACGTGATGTTCGACGGCGCGGAACTCACCGGCTTCTTTGATTTCTATTTCGCGGGCGTCGACACCTGGTTGTTCGACATTGCCGTCTGCCTGAACGACTGGTGCATCGACCTGGCCACCGGTGCGCACGCCGCCGATCGGGCCCGTGCCTTCCTGGACGCGTACCGCGACGTGCGCCCGCTATCGGCTGCGGAGCGGCACCTGCTGCCCGCCCTGCTGCGCGCCGGCGCGTTGCGTTTCTGGGTTTCCCGGCTGTGGGACTACCACCTGCCCAGGGAAGCCTCCATGCTGAAACCCCACGACCCCACCCACTTTGAACGGGTGCTGCGCCAGCGCATGGCTCACCCGGTAGCGGCCTGACATGAAACTCAATATCGTTCCTGCGCGCACCGGCCTGGTCTGGGTGAAGCTCGGCATCACCACCTTCTTCCGCCAGCCGCTGGCCTTCGCCGGCCTGTTCTTCATGTTCATGGCCCTGATGTCCGTGGCGACCCTGGTGCCCTTCGTGGGCAGTGCGCTGGCCCTGACCCTTCTGCCGGCAGCGACGCTGGGCCTGATGGCGGCGACGCTGGAAGCCAGCAAGGGCAAGTTCCCGATGCCAACGATCCTGATCAGCGCCTTTCGGGCCGGGCGTGAGCGGATGCGGGCCATGCTGACACTGGGCGCCTTCTATGCGGTGGGCTTTCTCGCCATCATGGGCATTTCGACCCTTTTCGACGGCGGCAAGTTTGCCCGTCTCTATCTGCTGGGCGGCAAGATCACGCAGGAACTGGTCTCGGCGCCCGATTTCCAGACGGCCATGTGGGTCTCCACGGCGCTGTACCTGCCGCTTTCCATGCTCTTCTGGCACGCACCGGCGCTGGTGCACTGGCACGGCGTGTCCCCCATGAAGAGCCTGTTCTTCAGCATCGTGGCCTGCGTGCGTAACGTGGGCGCCTTCACGGTCTACGGGCTGGCCTGGCTCGGCGTGTTCATCGCCGCCGCGCTGGTGGTGATGCTCGTCGCCGGTGTGGTCGGCAGCGCCGATTTCGCCGCTGCGGCCATGGTGCCGCTCATGCTGCTGCTGGCATCGATGTTCTTCACCTCGATGTATTTCACGGTGCGCGACTGCTTTGTCACCGACGAGACCGAAACACCTGGGAACCTGTGACGCGCGAGCAAGCAGCGGCAGGGCATCCATGCCATTGACCCGATGGTGCCCGGTCAGAGCAGCGGGCTCATCATCTGCACCGCGTTCTCCAGCGTGCGCCGCCACCAGGGGCGCGCCAGCCATTGGGCCTGATCGATCGGTGTGGACCGGGCCGCATAGCGCGCCTGCAGCTCGCGGGTGGCCGCAGAAAAGTCCATGTCATACGCGATCAGCGAGACCTCGAAGTTGAGCTCGAAACTGCGCAGATCCAGGTTGACCGTCCCAAAGATCGTGACCTCGCCATCGATCACCATGCTCTTGGTGTGCAGCAACCCGTCACCAAAGCACAGCACTTCGACGCCGGCTGCCAGCAGGTCGTTGAAATAGGCATTGCCGGCATAGCGCACCAGCATCGAGTCCACGCGCGCCGGCACGATCAGCACCACCCGCACGCCGCGCATCGCCGCCGAACGCAGGGCCGTCAGCAAGGCCTCGCTCGGAATGAAATAGGGCGTGGTCAGCACGACTTCGCGCCGGGCCGAATAGATCGCGGCCAGAAGCAACTGCTCGATGTGCCGGCTCGACGACTGCGGACCACTGGGGAAAATCTGGACCAGGCTGGAGCCGGCGGGCGGCAGGTCGGGCGGGGGCGGGGGCGCGAAGTCGGCGCCGGTCTGCAGGGCTGTGAGCGACAGCGAGACGGCCTCCAGCGCCCAGGCGGCCGGCCCCTCGACACGCACCATGGCATCCACCCACTCGCCGACGCCCGCATCCTGCTTGAAGAAACGCGGATCTGCGATGTTCATGCTGCCGGTATAGGCGATGCGCCGGTCGATCACCGCGATCTTGCGGTGATCGCGCAAATCAAAACGCACAAACAAGGCCCGCAGCGGGTTCACCGGCAGAACCTCGACCACCTTCACTCCGGCCGCCCGCAGTCGGGCGACCGATTCGGACTTGAAGAACGGGCGGCTGCCCAACGAATCCATCAGCGCACTGCACGCCACCCCGCGCTGCGCCGCCCGGGTCAGCGCGGCCACGAAATCGTCCACGAACCCACCCGCACTCCAGATGTAGAACTCGGTATGAACCGAGGCCGTTGCCGCATCGATATCCGCAATCAGTGCCTGCATGCTCGATTCGCTGTCGGGCAGCAGCTGCAGGCGATGCCCGGCCATCAGGGGCATGCCGACCGCCCCGCTGGCCAGCCGGCAGATGCCCTGCGCACCCGGTGCCAGGCTGTCAGGCGCCGAGAGGCTGGCGGCCGGAATGCCGCGCGCCCATTCGAGCACCTGGGGTTGCATCGCAATGGCGCGGCGCATCCAGGTCCGGCCCAGTCGGCGCTCGCCGATCAGGAGGTACATCACCACGCCCACCACCGGCACCAGGATCACCAGCAGCAACCAGGCCAGCGCACTGCCATTGGTGTTGCGCCGGGAAAACAACCGAAGGGCAACCGCCAACAAAACGGCCACGTGAAGAAGGGTCAGCAGGCTGAAGTCCATGGCCGGAGTGTAGTGTCCGGCAGGAGAAGGCGTCACCACGCAGGAGCGACCGTCAGCGCCCGCGCCTGATGCAGAATGAGGCCTTCGCGGATTGAGGAAACCGACATGAAGACATCCATCACCCTGGCGATCGCCCTGCTACTCTTCCCCTTGCTCGCCGCTGCCCAGAAGCCGATCTACCAGTCCACAGACAAGGCGGGGCCCGTCTTTTCAGACACGCCGACGCCTGGGGCCACGCAGGTCGATCTGCAGCCGATCAATGTGATCCAGACGCCGAAGGTCGCCCCATCCTCCCAGCTACCGCAAGCGCCGGCGGCCGCCTACGGGCAACTGCTGATCACGTCGCCGGCCAATGGCGACACGTTCTGGGTCAATTCGGGCAATCTCCAGGTTCAGGTGTACCTTCAGCCGCCGTTGAACTCCACCCTGGGCGACACCTTGCGGCTGCGGGTCAACGGCAACCCGCTGCCGCGCAGCTTCACTTCGAACACGATCAACGTCACGCAGGGTGATTTCAACCTGGCCGCAGACGCCGACAATATCCAGCAAACCGTGCAGGTGGCCGTGGTCGACACCGCCGGCAAGGTCCTGATCGAATCACCTTCAATCAGCTTGTTCCTGCGCCGGCACATCCAGTACAACCGGGTCGCGCCCCGCCAATGATGTCGGCCTGATCGCCGCCGACCTTGGCCGGTACGGTGTTCAGATCGGCGTGAGCTTGGCCACCGACAGCGCCAGCCACTTCACGCCATGGCGGGGGAAATCCACCTGGGCACGCGCATCATCGCCCGTGCCTTCGATGGCCAGCACTTTGCCTTCGCCGAACTTGTTGTGAAACACCTTCTGGCCAGCCTTCAGGCCGTGCGCGGGGTCGGCTTTCTGGGGCGGGACCGGCGGACTCCGGAAGCTGTCGGCGTTTGCGCCAAAACTGCTGCGGCCCCAGGACGGCTGCGCCACGCCACCCGGAACGCCCCCGTACCCGGTGCCCAGGCCGGCTCCAAATCCCTGGTTCTTTGGCGTGATCCACTTCAGCGCCGCCTCGGGCAGTTCGTCGAAAAAACGGCTCTTGAGGTTGTAGCGGGTCTGGCCATGCAACATGCGGGTCTGCGAATGGCTCAGGTACAGGCGCTTGCGGGCCCGCGTGATGGCCACATACATCAGGCGGCGCTCTTCTTCGAGCCCTTCGTAGTCGCTCATTGCGTTTTCGTGGGGGAACAGGCCCTCCTCCATGCCGGTGATGAAGACGCAATCGAATTCCAGCCCTTTGGCGGCGTGCACCGTCATGAGCTGGATCGCGTCCTGCCCGGCCTGGGCCTGGTTGTCGCCTGACTCCAGCGCGGCATGGGTCAGAAAGGCCGCCAGGGGGCTCAGGGTCTCGCCGGTCTCGGCGTCCGGCGCCAGCACCTCGGCGGGCGACGCGGTGGCCGCCGCAGGATCCAGCCCCTGACTCACCGGGCTTTGCGTCAGCGCGGCCCCCAATTCGTCCACCGGCAGCGCCACCGCATCGCGTCCAAAGCCCTCCTGCGTGACGAAGCTTTCCGCCGCGTTCACCAGTTCTTCGAGGTTCTCGATGCGGTCGGCACCTTCACGGTCCAGCCGGTAGTGCTCAATCAGGCCGCTGTGGTCCAGCACCAGTTCGATGATCTCGCGCAGGGTCAAGCCTGCCGTTTGTTCGCGCAGCACGTCGATCTTCGCGACAAACGCGCCGAGGTTGACGCCCGCCTTGCCCGGCACGGCGCTGACGGCGTCGTGCAGCGAGCAGCCGGTGTCCCGCGCCACGTCCTGCAGCTGCTCCAGGCTGCGCGCGCCGATGCCGCGCGGCGGGAAGTTGACGACGCGCAGGAAGCTGGTGTCGTCGTTCTTGTTCTCGAGCAGCCGCAGGTACGCCAGCGCATGCTTGATTTCGGCACGCTCGAAGAAACGCAGTCCGCCGTACACGCGATACGGCATGCCTGCATTGAACAGCGCCGTCTCGATCACCCGACTTTGTGCGTTGCTGCGGTAGAGCACGGCGATTTCCTGGCGTTGCAGGCCATCGCCTTTGACGAGCTGGCGCATTTCCTCGACCATCCATTGCGCCTCGGCAAAGTCGCTGGTCGCCTCGTACACCCGCACCGGCTCGCCGGGACCCTGGTCGGTGCGCAGGTTCTTGCCCAGGCGTTTCTTGTTGTGGGCAATGAGCTCGTTGGCCGAATCGAGGATGTTGCTGAAGCTGCGGTAGTTCTGCTCCAGCTTGATCTGGTGCCGCACATCGAACTCCCGCACGAAATCGGCCATGTTGCCGACACGTGCACCACGAAAGGCATAGATGCTCTGGTCGTCGTCGCCCACGGCCAGGACCGCGCTGCACGCATGGTCGGCGGCTGCCTCGCCCTGCCCCGCGATCAGCTTGATCCAGGCGTATTGCAGCTTGTTGGTGTCCTGGAACTCGTCGATCAGGATGTGGCGAAAGCGCCGCTGGTAATGCTCGCGGATCGGATCGTTGTCGCGCAGCAGCTCATAGGAGCGCAACATCAGCTCCCCGAAATCCACCACGCCTTCGCGTTGGCACTGGTCTTCGTAGAGCTGGTAGATCTCGACCTTCTTGCGCGTTTCCTCGTCGCGCGCCTCGACCCCATGGGCGCGCAGGCCTTCTTCCTTGTTGCCCGATATGAAGTACTGGATCTGCTTGGGCGGGAAAAGCTCGTCGTCGATGTTGAACTGCTTCATCAGCCGCTTGATGGCCGAGAGCTGGTCCTGCGTGTCCAGAATCTGGAACGCCTGCGGCAGGTTGGCCAGCTTGTAGTGCGCACGCAAGAAGCGGTTACACAGGCCATGGAAGGTGCCGATCCACATGCCCCGCACGTTCAGTGGAAGCATGGCCGTCAGCCGCGTCATCATCTCTTTCGCGGCCTTGTTGGTGAAGGTCACGGCCAGAATGCCGCCCGGCGAAACCTGCCCGGTCTGCAGCAGCCAGGCAATGCGCGTGGTCAGCACCCGTGTCTTGCCCGAGCCGGCACCTGCCAGAATCAAGGCGTGCTCAGGGGGCAAAGTGACGGCGCTGCGCTGTTCCGGGTTGAGATTGTGTAAGAGCGGGGAATCCTGGGCGACTTCTGGGAACATCCATGGATTGTAGAAAGCCCCGCCCCGAAATCCCGTCATTCAGGAGCCGTCGTTGCCAATTCCTTCTGTCTGCGGCTCCTGGCCGCGCTATCAGGCTGCTGTCACCGGACTGCGTCGTGCCGGTCTGGCATTTGCTTGTTGCATCGCCACCCTGCCCGCTGGCGCTTCGCCTGGAAGCCCGTCATCGTGCTCCAGCGAAGGGCATCGCCCACCCAACGGCTTGGTCGATCGTTTCATCAACGCCGATTGTGCCGACTGCTGGACCCGCCAGCCCGCACTTCGGGCCGGTCCGCGCGCCGTGGCGCTGGACTGGATCGTGCCGGGCACCCAGCAGGAGGACGCACCCCTTTCGGCGGCTGCAAGCCGCGACGCCTTGCTGCGCCTTCAGACGCTGAACCTGTCGGCGCCCAGCACCTTGTCGTCCGCCGCGCAGGCATCGCTTCCGGTCGCCGGTTGGATCTTGCGCGTCGCACACGGTCAGGCGCTGGGCGGGTACATCGGCGCATCGATCGAGTTGCGCATGCCCGGGCCAACGGCGCCACCGGTCAAAGCCTGGCTGGCGCTCGTTGAGACCTTGCCCGCAGGCACCGAAGGCTCGCCCGTTCGGCGCAATCTGGTCCGAAATGTGCTGATCCCAGCGTGGGATGGTCAGGAGACGCTATCAAACCAGAACCGATTGCGCTTCTACGAATCGCGCCCGATGAGCATCCCTGCGGGCGCCCGGCCTGAACGCCTTCGCGTCGTGGGCTGGGTGGAAGATGCGAAGGGGCGCATCCGGGCGATCGCTCAAACGCAATGCACATCGGACGGTGAACGCTGGTAGAATCAATCACCGGGCCCAAGCTTCTTGCGCCCGGTTTTTTGTGCCTGCTTTTCTGGCAGCCTCACAAGACACCGGTCCCAGGCCAAGCGCTCACCTGTTCAATCAACAGCCTTCTGGCGCCTGGAAATCACATGGAAATCTTCGACTACGACAACATTCTTCTGCTGCCACGCAAGTGCCTGGTGGAGAGCCGCTCCGAGTGCGACGCCGGCGTCGAGCTCGGCGGACGGAAGTTCCGCATCCCCGTGGTGCCGGCCAACATGAAGACCGTCATCGACGAAAAGATCTGCGTCTGGCTGGCCGAGAACGGCTATTTCTACGTCATGCACCGGTTCGACCTGGACAACGTGCAGTTCGTGCGCGACATGCGAGCGCGTGGCGTCTACGCATCGATCTCGCTGGGCGTGAAGGCCCCCGACTACGCCGCCGTAGACCAGATGGTGGACGAGGGCCTGATCCCCGAATACATCACCATCGACATCGCACACGGCCATGCCGACAGCGTGAAGAAAATGGTGCGCTACCTGAAGGCCAAGATGCCCTCGGCCTTCGTCATCGCCGGCAACGTCGCCACGCCGGAGGCCGTGATCGACCTCGAGAACTGGGGTGCCGACGCCACCAAGGTCGGCGTGGGCCCTGGCAAGGTCTGCATCACCAAGCTCAAGACCGGCTTTGGCACGGGCGGCTGGCAGCTGTCGGCGCTCAAGTGGTGCGCCCGTGTGGCGACCAAACCCATCATCGCCGACGGTGGCATTCGCAGCCATGGCGACATCGCCAAGAGCATCCGCTTCGGCGCTTCGATGGTGATGATCGGCTCGCTGTTCGCGGGCCACGAGGAGTCTCCAGGCAAAACCGTCGAAGTCGATGGTGAACTGTTCAAGGAGTACTACGGCTCGGCCAGCGACTTCAACAAGGGTGAATACAAGCACGTCGAAGGCAAACGCATCCTGGAGCCCATCAAGGGCCGGCTGTCCGAAACGCTGATCGAGATGGAGCAGGACGTGCAAAGCTCCATCAGCTACTCGGGTGGCCGCAAGCTCATGGACGTGCGCAAGGTGAACTACGTGATCCTGGGCGGCGACAACGCCGGCGAACACCTGCTGATGTGACACCCGGGCGCGTTTTCGGCGCGTCGTGAGCCCTTTCCCATGGCCCCCTCAAATTCCAAGTGCAACACCCCATTTCAGAACTGGAGGTTCAGCATGAAGGAAGATCGGAAATACGAACACTTGAGCTATGAGGAACGCAGCACCATAGCGTTGGGGTTACAGCAGGGGATGAGCGTGCGGGCCATTGCCCGAGCGCTTGGACGCTCGCCCTCGACCATCAGTCGTGAAAGCCGGCGCAATGCGCCGGCAGCCCCCTACAACTGCAAGT